>JANWHO010000188.1 GCA_025450375.1 Chloroflexota bacterium | reverse complement strand
CTCTCCAGGGTCGGAGCCAAATCGGCGGCCAATATCCTTCGCAATATCGCGGCCTTCAAGGAGCACGGGGCTCGGATGTCACTCGGAGAGGCGTGGAGCCGGGTCTCGGCGGTGATGGCCGCGCTCAACGCGGCCGGAGGAGTGCGGCGCCTCACGGTGGCGGGCAGCGCGCGACGATATCAGGATACGGTGGGTGACCTGGACCTGGTGGGGGTAGCGGACGAGCCGTTGGCGGTGATGGATGTGTTGGTCAATCTTCCCGAGGTCGAGCGTGTCCTGGGCCACGGCCCCACGAAATCAAGCGTGATTCTTTCGGGCGGCAGACAATTGGATCTCAGGCTCGTGGAACCGGAGGATTTCGGTTCGCTTCTCCAGCATTTCACGGGGAGCAAACAACACAATATCCAGTTGCGGGAATACGCGGTGGCTCGCGGACTGAAGATCTCCGAATATGGGATCGAGGAGGTAGCTACTGGGGTCACGCGGCGATTCGAGACCGAGGAGGCGTTCTACGCCGCCCTCGACCTTCAGTTTATTCCGGTGGAACTGCGCCAGGGCCGTGATGAAATACGCCTGGCCGCCAAACACTCGTTGCCCACCCTGATCGAGCCGAGCGACGTGTTAGGCGATCTGCACCTGCACACCGATTGGAGCGATGGGGGAGCGACCATCGACCAGATGGTGCGGGCGGCCCGAGATCGCGGCTATCAGTACATGGCAATCTCCGACCACTCCGGTGGCTTGGGGGTGGCCCATGGACTCACTCCCGAGCGGTTGCGCGCCCAAGGGGCCGCGATCCGGGAGGTCGCGGCCCGTTATCCGGAGATCAGGGTGTTCACGGCTTCCGAGGTGGATATTCGAGCCGATGGCGGCATGGACTTTCCCGACGAGGTGCTGGCGGGATTGGATCTGGTGGTTGGATCCATTCATTCAGCCATGAGCCAGTCGCGGGAGGAAGCAACCGCTCGTTTGATCCGAGCGATCGAGAATCCGCATGTGGATATTATCGGTCATCCCAGCACCCGGCTGATCGGCGGCCGTTCCGGCATGGATTTCGACCGGCAAGCCGTGTTCGCCGCCGCCGCGCGCACCGGGACCGCCATGGAGGTCAACGCGAATCCGGCGCGCCTGGACCTCCGAGACGCGGACGTACGCCTGGCTCTGGAAGCGGGGGTAAAGCTTACCATCGATACCGACGCCCACGCGGTCGATCAGCTCGATCTGATGGAGTTCGGGATCCGCACGGCTCGCCGGGGCGGCGCGCGACGACAGGATGTGTGGAACGCCGCCTCGGTCGAGGAGGTGATGGCCTGGCTGTCGAGATAACCCTCTCCAGGTGTCGGATTGCGGGTCGGCGATAGCTGGTTTATACTTCTGCCGTGCGAATCGAAGAAGCCCCTCCCGAATGGCTACGAAGCGTTGTCTCTCCCGCGTACCTGGTGGGACCGAGAATAACCCTCCGGCATGTATCCCTTGGTTTTAGCCGGGCCGAGGTGCTGCGCCAGTTTCGCTGGGGCCAGGATGATGAACTGCAATTCTGGAGTGGGAGCATTCCTGCCGCCCCATCAATGGTCCAGTTCGAGGCCGATGTGCTGGCCTGGGCGGCCAGTCGGGACGCCACGCGGGATCGGTACGCCATTCTGGGCGAGGATGGGCTGATGATTGGCATGGTTTCTTACTTCAACCTGATCTTTGAGCGCCGCCAGGCTGAGTTGGGAATCTATATCGGTGAGCGCGCCTGTTGGAGTATCGGGTATGGATCCGAGGCCATCGTGACCTTGCTGGGCCATCTTTTCCGGTACACCAACCTCAACTCGATGGTTTTGACGACCTATGCCTCGAACGCCCGCGCCCAAGCCTGCTATAAGAAGTGCGGTTTCGAGGTAATTGGAAGCACCCGCAAGTATAATGGACGAGTAGGGTATTGCGTCGACGTGCAAATGCGGCTGACCCGTGAGCGTTTCCAGCGGTTGCATGGGTCGCGTCCGATCACGGTGCATCTACGCTAAACCCGGCTCCTGGATTCTGGGAGGGACTCTCTAACATGCTCATGCGGGCGGCCCGACTGGAAGCGGTCGAGAATATGCGGGTGCTGGAGGTGGCCGCACCGATCCCGGCGCGCGGCGAACTCCTCATCAGAGTCGAGGCGTGCGGTATCTGCGGTACCGATCGCCATATCTTCCGGGGCGAGTACCAAGCCGCGCTGCCGCGTATTCTTGGTCATGAATTCGCCGGCACGATCGCGGCGGTGGGGGAAGGGTGCCGTCTGGGCCTTGGGTCTCGGGTGGCGGTCGACCCCAATATCGCCTGTGGAACCTGTACCGACTGTCGCGGCGGCGAACCCTGCCTGTGCCCCGTGAGGGTGGCGCTGGGCGTGGACCTGGATGGTGGCCTGGCCGAACTGGTAGCGGTGCCGGGAGGGCAGGCATACCAACTACCCGACGGCATGCCGTCGGCCTGGGGGGCGATGTGCGAGCCGCTGGCATGTTGCCTCCGCGCGTTGGACCGAGCGGACATGCGTCCAGGGATGCGGGTCGTGGTGCTGGGGGGTGGGGTGATCGGGCAGATGCTGGCCCGGCTCGCCACGCTCGCGGGGGCGACGACCGTGGTAATGGTGACCCGGCAGGCCGCGCGGCGGGCCCTGGCCGAGCGATCCGGGGCTACCGGCAGTTATGATCCGGGCCTGGGCGATGTTGTGGCCACGCTGACCGGCCCTGGCGGCCCGTGTCCGGGCGGGGTGGATATCGTGTTCGAATGTGCCGGGGTGGTGGAAACCTTCGAGCAAGGGATTGCCCTGGCCCGGAAGGGCGGGACGGTGGTGATCGTCGGGGTGGCGCCCGCCGACGCGGTGGCGAGAATACGCCCATTCGACTTGTTCGCCAAGGAGTTGCGCCTAGTCGGATCGTACCTAAACCCCCTTACGCATGGCAGGGCGGTCGAGTTGGCCGCCTCGGGCACACTCGATCTGGATACGCTGATTACTGGCTCGGTCTCCCTGGAAGATGTGCCTGCCCTGCTGGCGGCGCCACCGGCGGCGGGGATGGTGAAAACGCTGGTTATTCCTTGACGAAAGAGAGAAACCACCGTACTATCGGCGCCACGGAAGATAGATTGGCGGAGCTTCATCGGTAACCAATCTGGAAGTAAGCGCTTTCCCAGCAGATTGCGTGACCCCTGACGGGGAGGGGCCGGCGACTCTTGACGAAGGGGTACGTGTGTGCTACCGTAGCGTCGGAAAGCGCTTACTGAACTGCCTGGGCAACCGTTGGGAATGTGATCCATGGCGGAAATTGGCTCGTCGGGATCACGGGCTCCGCGGAAGCGGGCGACCATTCAGGATGTGGCGGATCGGGCGGATGTGTCGATTGCCACGGTGTCGCGAGTGCTCAACCGAACTGGCACCGTCGACGCGGAGCTGGCGGAGCGGGTGCGCGCCGCGATGGGGGAGTTGCAGTACCGGCCGAGTGGGGCTGCCCGGACCCTCGCGGGTCGCCTGTCGACGATCATCGGACTTTTGGTGATTGATATGCAGAACCCGTTCTACATGGAACTGATCCGCGGGGTCGAGGACGTGGCCCAGCAGAACGGGTATCTGGTGGTCCTGTGCAATTCAGCGGAGGATCCGCGGAAGGAGCAGCAGTACATTGAGGTGCTTCGCGCGGAACCGGTGGCCGGAGCCATCGTGGTGCCGACCAGCGACCGCAAACCGGTGATCCGCCGGTTCGTGGAGCGTGGGATCCCCGTGGTCTCGGTCGATCGGCGTGTGCTTGATCAATCAGCCGACACGGTGCTGATCGATAACGTCGCGGCGGCCCGGGAGGCGGTCACGCATTTGATCGAGAATGGCTATCGCCGCGTTGGCCTGATCACCGGTCCGGACGGCGCCACGACCGCGCGCGAAAGGTCCGAGGGCTACCGCCAGGCGTTGAGAGCGGCTCGTATCGAGACTGACAGCCGGTTGGAGCGGAGTGGGCCCTACAGCGAGGAGAGCGCCCGGCGCCTGGCCGGTGAGCTGTTGGACCTGGATCCCCCAATTGACGCGCTCTTCACGGGAAACAACCGGCTTACGATGGGCGCCATTCAAGTCTTCCACGAGCGCGGCTTACGTATTCCAGAGGATGTTGCCCTGGCCTGCTTTGACGAGGTTCCCTGGGCGCATCCTGGTGCCATGTCGCTTACCAGCGTGATCCAGCCCGCGTATGAATTAGGCAGCACGGCGGCCGCTCGGCTTATCCACCGCCTCCAGCATGGAGGGCCGCTGGCGCGTCAAGAGATCGTTCTGGCGCATCAACTACGAATTGGCGACTCGTCCCGTTCCAGAGCCTATTTCGGCGCCCCTATCGCGGGGTAAACTGGGCCTGTTTCACGCCTAATGTGAAATGGCCATCCAAGCGGAATACCGCGCAGTGAAAGGAGTTGAGACCTCGGTCCCTTTTCTCATCGCCGCCAATCCTCGAGCTTTGTTTTTATATCATGGAGGTCGAAGATGACGATCAAACGACGCGAACTCTTGCAGCGGGCAGCCGTTATGGGTGCGGGCGCCGCCGCCGTGGGTACTGGTGCTTCGCTGATCAATCCCGAGGTGCTTGCCTTCGCGTCCTCGGCCGGCAAACCGCTCAGTTCGTTCCGCTTCGTGACCATTGTTAAAACGGTCGCGTCGCCCTACTGGGCCATTGTGCTTGCGGCGGCCAAACACGCGGCCAAGGATCTTGGCGTGACCGGTTTAAAGTATACAGGTGGGCCATCCGAGGCCGATATCGCGGCCGAAGTCTCGTTGCTGGAGAACGCGATCGCTCAGAAACCCGACTTCATTGTTTGCGCGCCGACGGATAAGACTGCCTTGAACGCTACCATAGCCAAGGCATACAACGCCGGAATCAAGGTGATTCTGATCGATTCGGACGGGGTGGGTGCGCCTCGCACCTCCTTCCTCTCAACCGACAACTTTCACGCTGGCACCCTGTGCGCCGATGCGCTTGCCGCCTCGATCAAAGCCAAGACCGGCTCTGTTTCAGGCAAGATTGCCTATGCGACCTTCCAATCCAACGTCGGCTCCCTCACCCTCCGCGATAACGGCTTCCTGGCCGGAATCAAGAAGTACAGTGGGCTGACCATTGTCGCGCACAAAGATGGGGCCGGGGATGCGAGCGAACTGTCGGCGGTAAGCGCCGCCTCGAACACGATTGCCGCGCATCCTGATCTGGTGGGATACTTCGGCGACAATTTGCAGATGGTGGAAGGCGCGGCCAAGGCTTTCAAGGAGAAGGGGGTCAGCACCAAGAAGGTCTCACTGATTGGTTTCGACAGCGATCCTACCTTAGTGGCCGAATTGCAGGCAGGCCAGGTCGATGGCCTTCTTCTGCAAGATCCCTACATGATGGGATACGGCGGCGTGTGGTATGGCGTCCTGGCCAGTATTGGCATCAAGCTGCCGTTGTTCCTGGACACCGGCGCCACGGTGGCAACCCCGAAGACCGCGAATTCACCGCTCGTCGAGGGTCTGCTATCGCCACTGGGCAAGCCTGGCCGCGGGTTGGGCCTGTAGTTCACACAAAGTAGCTGGTTGTGAAGGCCGATATGGGCGCCGGTCATCCGCGGGGCGCGGCTGTCTGGCGCCTATTCCGGCTTTCGCATCCCAGGGGATAAGGTTCGTGGCTGATTCACCTATTCCGATCATTCCCGTAAGCCAGCCAGCCCCGGCGGTAGCGCGAAGGCGTGGAGGCACGTCAGGTTGGTTGGCTGAACGCGTCGATCTGGTGCTTCGGCTCGGACTCCTGGGCATCATTCTCATTGCGGCCATTATTTTTACCCTGGATACCATTCCTTCCAGACATCTTTCGGACATTGGCCAGTCGATCTTCATCAGCCAGGGAAACCTGCAGGATCTTGCTCGCCAAATGGCGGTAGTTGGGGTGATCGCGCTCGGCGAGACCTTTGTCATCATCACGGCGGGCATCGATTTGTCGGTTGGTTCGTTGCTTGGGCTCTGCGGCGTGATCGCGGCGGAGGGCTTCCTGAACGGATGGTCAACTCCGGTAGTGGTCTTCACTACCCTCCTCTTTGCCCTGGCAGTCGGCCTGGTCAATGGCCTTCTGGTCGATATGGCGAAGATTCCGCCGTTTATTGTCACCCTTGGCATGCTGGGAATCCTCCGCGGCGCCGCCTACCTGGTGACCCAGGGTCTGAACCTCGCTCTTTCGCCAACCGGGCAGCCCACCCCATTCACGTCCTGGATTGAGAACACAAACTTTGCCATCCCGAATATCTTCATCGTTCTGGCCGTGCTTGGCGTCGCGTCGGCAATATTCCTTCGTTTTACCCGACGCGGTCGGTATATCTATGCCCTGGGCAGCAACCCTGAGTCGGCCCGTCGCGTGGGTATCAATGTACGCGCCACTATCTTGACCGTCTACGCGCTCAGCGGGCTTTCGGCGGGCGTTGCGGGACTCCTGATCACGGGAAGATTAGGCACCGCGAACCCGAACGCGGGGACCAGCTATGAGTTGGACGCGATTTCCGCCGCCGTTCTTGGCGGCGCCAGCCTTTTCGGGGCGCGTGGAACAATTCTGGGGACGTTTCTTGGGGTCGTGCTGGTCAATATGCTGGCCAATGGGATCGACATCGATCCTCATGCCATCGACCCCCACATGCAACAGGTGGTTGAAGGTGCTCTGCTGATTATTATCGTCTGGATCGACCAGTGGCGGAAGCGCCGCGTGGTCGCGGGCTAGGCTGGATCGGAGAGGACACTTGCAAGCTCAGGAAGTGGAGGGGCGGACCCCCGTCCTCGCGGCCAACGGCATCGCGAAACGCTACGGGAGCGTCACGGCGTTGGAGGAGGTAGACTTCGAGGTGTACGCGGGAGAGATCTGCGCCCTCATCGGTGACAATGGTGCCGGCAAGTCTACCCTGGTCAAGATTCTCGCGGGGGCGGTCCGTCCAGATAGCGGCAATCTGAGATTTCGCGGTAAAGTCGTGGATTTTCATAGCCCGAGGGACGCTCGGGCAGTCGGAATCGAGACGGTGTACCAGGATCTTGCGCTGGCGCCCGATCTGGACGTGGCATCCAACCTCTTCCTTGGCCGCGAGATTAAGTCGCCCCCTCCTCTGGGCTGGATAGACTTTTACAATCAGCGGGCCATGCGTGCCCAGGCAGCGATTCATCTGAAGAACTTAAAGGTGAATCTGCGTTCCATTCGCCAGACGGTCGAGACACTCTCTGGAGGTCAGCGACAATCGGTCGCCGTGGCCCGGGCCGTGTTCTGGAGCAAGGATGTGGTCATTCTCGACGAACCCACTGCCGCGCTGGGGGTCGCGCAATCCGGCATGGTGCTTGAGCTGATGAAACGAGTGCGGGATAAAGGCACCGCGGTGATCTTCATTAGCCACAACATGCCACATGTGTTCGAGGTGGCCGACCGCATGGTTGTCCTCCGACGGGGACGCCGCGTGGGCACTTTGTATCCTGAGAAGGACGGAATGGATCAGGCGGTAAGCCTGATGACTGGCGCCGTCCACGCGGCTGAAGGACTGACCCTCTGAACCGGATGCCGCGCGGGATGGGTGGTGAGTGTGGAGGCATGCCCGCGGTGGAGTGTCGGGCCATCGGGTCAACCGGCGTGCGGGTGTCGACTCTTGGCATTGGCGCCGCTACCCTGGGCGCCGTGTATGGCGCCATCGAGGCCCGCTCCAGCTACGTCGCGTCAGCCAAAGTACTGGCACTGTCCTCGAAGGCGGTCAGTACATCGACGCTCCGCAGCCGCAGCCCCACGGTGATTGCTTGAGGCACATGCTGATCCATGTAAAGCCCTACAGGCACTCGCGCGTACCCCGCGCCCGCAGCCGTGCCCCCAGTGGGGCCGATGGTGCTTGACCTTGCAGGCCGTCCACTGCTTCAATTCGGCGCGCGATGTCGGTATCCAGATCAT
>JANWHO010000187.1 GCA_025450375.1 Chloroflexota bacterium | reverse complement strand
GAAGGAATTAACCTTCACGGTTCCGGTGGTCACGGTGGTGATGTATCGGTTGAAGACCGACGAATTGGTGCTCTTGGCGGCCAGCATGGCCAGACAGAGCAGGATTACCGAGTCGTAGTAGCTCATGGTATAGGGGTCGTTGCCCCAATCGCTTTCCTTATGTCCGGACGGCTTGAGAGCGGCGTCGTAGATTTGCCAGGAGGGACCGGCGGTCGGCGTGTAATACTGGACTCCAGTAATCATGCGGGCGGTCGTCGTCTTGCCGATTGCCCGCGAGACCGCCTGGTACCAGGGCGCCTGCAAGGCGATCTCGGTGCTAATCATCGGGATCGTCATCCCGTGTAATTGCTGCAACTGGGCCAGAAAGGTGGCGGACGACTGGGGGTCCATCTCGGTGAGAATCACCTGGGGCTTGGCCTGCAGCATCCGTTCGATCTCCGTGCGGTAGGAGCTCTGATCCAGCACCAACTGCTCGTTGATCGCCACCGTGCCGCCGAGTTTGGTGAAGCCGCGGGTCAAGGTGGGCACCACGCCCTGCGAGCCGATGTCATTGCCGAACATAATGGCGGCGCGGGAGTACCCTTGCTTGCGTGCCCAGACGGCCATCGCGTAGCCCTTCACGTCGTCGGCGGGGAGGATCCGCCACATGTAGGGGTCGGCCGAGTGATCCAATGCCGCCTGGCCGGAGTCCACGAAGGAGGGGATGTGCGAACGCTGGAACAGCGGCAGGGTGGCCAGCGCCTCATCGGAACTGGGGCCGAGGGTGCCTACCAGGTTCGAAGCGGTAGCGACGAGCTGCTGGACGGCCGGTACCGCGTCGGCGGGGTCGCCGCGCGTATCCACGGCCGTGCATTTGACCGATTGCCCCAGTACCCCACCGGACTTATTGATCAGATACACGGCCGGATCGCACCCCGCCACCATCTCGGGCCCAAAGCTGGCATCGGCGCCGGTAAAAGGCTGGAACTCGGCGATTTCCAGGGTGCCGGTTGCGTGGGCGACCCGCCGGACCCCGCTCATCCCGGACGCGGAGACGGCGATGATCGACGCCAGAACCAGAAGCCTGCCTGCTTTTGCCATCAGCATTCTCCAGAGTTACAGGTAGAAGATAATTACCGAGCGCGGCATCATTGGCGTACGCGCTCAACTCTCAGGAGATTATACGGGGACAGCGCCGCGAGAGAGTAGGACAAGCAGCCAACCCTTCCGTTTTGCTCTTGACGGATGCACCGCGATGGAGTACAAATGGAGTACAAAAGACAATGGCAGCCCAGGGTAACGAGAGAAGGTATCAGCTATGAACACGATCTCGGAGAAGAGCGCCAAAATTCCGCCTAAGGCCGGAGCGGCACGGGCCAAGACGCGGAACTCGAAGAGCGCGCGCCTTCAAGCGCGCCTCAGTCCAAAGCAGCAAGCGCTCCTGGCCAGGGCGGCGGCATTGGAAGGCCGGACCGTATCCCAGTTCGTGCTTACCCACGCCCAAGCGGCGGCCCAAAGAACGATCACCGAACACCGCACGCTCGCCCTGAGCGAAAGGGATTCACGCGCCTTCGCGGAAGCTCTACTCGCACCCTGGAGCCCTGACGAGGAATTGCGCGACACTATCCGCCGCATGCGCGATACTTTTGACCAGCAGGACGCATGACTGAATTATCTCCTTCCCCTGAAAAAGGCCAGCCCCTGTTCGTTGAGCCGCTCGGCTCCTCTCACGACCGAGCGGCTTTCTCTTGCGGCGTGCCGGAACTGGACAACTATCTCAAGCGGCAAGCATCCCAGGATCATACACGCAACCTGGCGCGAACCTTCGTACTCGTACCAACTCACGGCAGTCACGAGATCATGGGCTACTATACTTTGAGCAGCTATTCCCTCACCTTCGATGCCTTGCCGCCGGAACTGAGCCGGAAGCTTCCGAACAGCATTCCGTTGCCCGCTACCTTGCTGGGGCGTCTGGCTCTCCGCGAGGATCTACGAGGTCAGGGTCTTGGGCGTCTGCTGCTTCTCTATGCCATGCGAGAGGTTGTACGCGCGACCCGCACGGTGGCCTCCCTTGGTCTCGTGGTTGACGCCATGACGGACGGACTGGTCGCATATTATGAGAACAACGGCTTCGTGGCCCCGCGGGATCGTCCCAGGCACTTGATCGCGCCCATAACCCGCATGCGGGACATGTTTCCCGAGGTGGCAGCCGGATCGGCGGATCTTGCTACGGTGGTGCGACAGGTCAAGGAAAAGTCACGCTAACCACGATGGAAGAGGTCATGGGAACGGCGCGTACGTTCCGAAAATGGCCGGCCATGCCGCCGACTTCCGTTGAACGCGCGTCGGCGGCAGCGAGCCAAGCCTTGCTACGCACTGGAATCCAGGGGGTTGTACACCATCATCGGCGCGGGCTCAAGAGGAAGCGCCGGATTCGAGCACTCGTTGACGCTCGAGAATCCGGTCAGGGTGGTTGAGTTGGAGGATAGCAACCGTGACGCGGCCTTCAGCGGTGAGCGGGATAATCCGTGCGCCCTCCAGGCGAAAGTGCTCTGCCCATGCATGGATCCGCGGATTGTAGAACGGGACCAGTTGTGCGGTCTCTGGATCGAGCGATCCCAGATCGGTGCCCTTGAAGCGGTTGCAATACGGACAGGCCAGCGCGAGGTTATCGGCAGCGGTCGCGCCTCCATGCTTTTCGGCCACGATGTGCTCGACTTCAAAGATCAGGAACGATAGGGCCTGGGGATAGAGGCAATACTCACAGCGCCCCGCGGCCCGTTCGAGCACGACCTGCCGCAAGGCTCCAGGCACGTACGTATGGCTCACCGCTGAGCCGCGAGCACCTTGTAGGCATGAGCTTTCGCCAACCGCACCAGATGTTCGACAACCAGGTAGCGCTCCATCTCAGCTTCCTCTTGGGGGGCGAGTTCGTTGCGCTTACCGCGGTCCAAGAGGGCAGTGACGCGCGCCTGGAGTTCAGGGGAGGGCTGCAGACCAAGCACCTTCTCTGGTGACGGCTGGCTCGCCAACACTTCTAGAACCGTGCTCTCATCCTGAAACGGAAGCGTGCCCTCAACCGCGACCTCGCGCAGGCCGCGCTCCAACAGTTCAGGTAGACGGTTCTGGTACTGCCGCAACTGTTGCCCGAGGTCATCAGGTACCCGTATCGTGATTTCCATCATGGCGTCATCCCGTCCAAGCTGGCAGGCACTGCAAACCAGGTGCATCCCCGTGTAAGATACCGCATCGGTACCGCTGACGGCGCCTTGGCGCCGCCATCAATCATCCCCAGTTATTAGCCGGCAAGAATTTGCCTGTCTATGAGTTAGCGCCTATCAAAGATAGTACCCCGAAGTCGCAGCCGCCACACCCCGAACCCCCCGCCCGATCTCGGCGAAGCAGGCGAAGTCCACGGCCTGGGCCGCGTCGCTCAGCGCCTGGTCCGGTTCCGGATGCACCTCGATGATCAGCCCGGCGGCCCCAGCGGCGATGGCGGCGAGCGAGACGGGCAGGATGAGCGAACGCTTCCCCGTGGCGTGACTGGGATCCACGATCACCGGCAGGTGAGTCAACTCGCGGAGGAGCGGCACCGCGCTGAGGTCCAGTTGATTGCGGAGGGTGGTATCGATCCCGCGGATCCCGCGCTCGCACAGCACCACCTGGTCGTTCCCCTCGGCCAGGATGTATTCGGCCGCCAGTAGCCACTCCTCAATGGTGGCGGCCATGCCCCGTTTGAGCAGAACGGGCATCCCGGTTCGGCCGACCGCGCGGAGGAGCGGGTAGTTCTGCATGTTCCGGCTCCCCACCTGCAGCATGTCGGCGTACCGGCTCACCAGGGCCACGTCCTCCGGTGTGATCACCTCGGTCACCACCGGCAGACCGGTACGCTTGCGGGCGAGCGCCAGAAGGCGCAGCCCTTCCTCGCCCAAACCGCTGAAGGCATACGGGGAGGTCCGCGGCTTGAAGGCGCCGCCCCGCAAGATCTGACCGCCGGCGGCGCGCACCGCCCTGGCGGTGGCCAGCACCTGCTCCTCCGTCTCCACCGAGCACGGGCCGCCAATCAGCACCGGCTTGGGGCCGCCGATCCGCGCGTCCCCGACCCGCACCACGGTGCGCTCGGACCGGGCCGCGCGTTGGGCCAGCTTGTAGGGGCGGGTAATCGGAGGCATGGAAGGCGCCGGAGCGGGAGCCGGCACGGGCACAACAAGGATGGGCGGATGAAAGGGCGTGGCCGGCGGGCGTTGGCCGGAGCGGGCGGTATGCTTGAGACGAATGGTGGTGCGCTTGCTCAATCTACTGGGTTGCATGGTGGCCGATCCTTTCGGGTGAGGCGCTTGAGCGCCGGAAAGAAGACAACAAAAAAGCAGAGGCGTGAAACTCCTCTGCTTGCTCCCGGTACCATCGCTGCCGCGGCTGGCGGCGTGGGCGCCCTGGCCCACCTCACGATCATACCGGGCTGCTAAACCACCAATAATACGAGGCGCACGCAACAGCAGCCACGACCGGAGAGGTCGTGGGGCGGAAAGCCCGAGACTGCCGCGCGTCGATCATCAGTATCGTTCCTGCTCCAGAAATGGACGGAATCTGTCGTATATGCAAGGTAGCACGGGTCGGCGGCCCTGTCAATGAGCCGCGCCCGGCCAACCTTGAACCTCCTATCCGGCATCTGATACGCTCAGGCCAATGAAGTTATGGCAAGCAGATACTCATCATGCGCCTACCTGAGGTGGGGTCGGCACATGCCCGCGCGCTGGCCGCTCCTCTCGTCCCTCTTATCACGCCGATCCTGGTTATCGCCTTGCTGGCGCTCAGCTTCCTCAAGGAACTTCAGCTTCTGAATCAGGGCGGAGCTACCAGCCTCTTCGTCTGGCTGGGTGCCCTGGGTCTTCTGGCCGGGGCGGCGCTCGCTCTTGGCGCTCCCCTGGCCCCGGATCCCCGGTCCTGGATTCTGGTTGGCGACCGGGCCCGCCGCGCCGGTTGGCCGCGGTGCCTGCTAGCCGTGGTGGCCGTGGTTCTGGCGCTCGCGGCAGCCTTGATGGTGCATAGCGCCGGTTCTCCCACCGTAGCCACCGTCGCCTGGGCGGTGGGCCTGGTCTGTATTCTGGCTGCCGCCCTGGACGGGGGAGCCCTTGCCACCCTGCGATCACTGCCGAGCCGTGCGCGGATGCTCGATGTTCGTCGGGCCTGGCCCGCCCTGATCCTGTTGGCGATTCTGCTTGTCGCCTCCGCGCTCCGGCTGCCCAACCTCGCCACCATTCCTGGATTTCTCCACAACGATGAGGGAAGCAATGGCTTGATGGCCCGCGCGGTGGCCGAGGGGCAGGTGCCAAGTCTCTTCGCCAATGGCTGGGCCAGCTTGCCGATCCTGGGCTATGCCTGGGAGGGCCTGTTTCTTAAGCTGTTCGGGGATAGCTTGACGTCATTGCGTCTCGCCTCGGCCGTCCCGGGAATCGCGTCCGTCCTCATCGTGGCGCTGCTTGGCAAGGAGTTGTTTACCTGGCGCGCTGGGCTGTTGGCGGCGGCGATCCTGACCTTCCTCCATATCGATATCCACTTTAGCCGGGTCGGCCACCACTATATGCACGCCCAGTTCGCCGTGACCCTCACCCTCTATCTCCTCGTGCTTGCCCTTCGTTACGGCGCCCCGGTGGCGGCGGTGGGGGTCGGCATTCTCCTGAGCGTGGACATCCAGGTCTATTACGCGGCGCGCGTGGCCTATGTGATCGTCCCTTTGGTGGCGGCCTACGTGCTGTTGATCAGCGATCGGGAGAGGTTTCGCGACCGGCTTCCCCTGATCGGTTGGATCATTCTGGGCTGGATCGTCGCCGTGGCTCCCATCGGGGTCGTGATCCTGAGTGACTGGAGCTCGTTCACCGGCCGCACGCGGGAGGTATTGGTACTCGGAGGAACCCTGGACACCCAGCACCATGTATACGGCTACTATGGCACCCATGATGTCTGGATCATTTTGAGAACGCAGATCTGGCGGGTCGCCCAGACTTTCAACTTCGCGGGCGACTCCTCGGAACAGTACGGCAGCTATCATCCGATGCTGGATCCGGTGAGCGCCGCCTTGTTTCCCAGCGCGCTTGTGTATGCCTGCTCGCGGATCCGCCGAGCCGGCTTCGCCATATGCCTGATCGCGTTTTTCAGCGCCATCATTGTTGGCGGCGTCCTGACTATCGATCCGGCATTCTGGCCCCGACTGATCGTGGTTCCCCCAATCCTCGCCTTAATCATCGGCGCCTTCCTCGACGGACTCTGGCAGGCCCTGGATCGGGTGCCTCGGACCCTGGTCCCGGCATCACTCGCGGCGGTGCTCGTGCTGGCCGCGATAGGGTACGGCAATTACCAATGGTATTTCAACGACTTCCAGACTCGGATTCGGATCAATTACATCGCCGCCCCCATGGACGTGGGAACCTACCTGCGCTCGATCACCGATGACCCTTCGGTCTATGGCATCACCGATGGAAGCATGTATATGGATCACCAGGCGATCCAGGTATTGGCCCCACATATCCAGACCTGTAACATCCTGATCGGCATAGACATCAGCCAATGCCCATTCACCCCGGGTAAGGACCGCGTTTTCGTCGTGGTGCCCGCCCGCGTGCGCGTACTCGGGCAGCTCCGCGCGACCTACCCCGGCGGCGTCTTGCATCTGCTGAAGACCTATGATAACGGCGGGAAAATCTATATCTATCGCATTCAGGGCTAAAGCGCGCGGCGGCGCCCAAAGGCCCCTACCCCTCCTCGCGCCCTCGGGCCCTCGGTTGTCCCTCCCCCAGGGCCCAGGTATACTTGTAAACGGCGTAGTGCCACAACTAGACACTCACATCCAAGGAGTAAGCTGCTTGAAGAAGAAAGACAACGTACTGGAGTTGGAAGGCACCGTGATCGAAGCCCTGCCCAACACCAACTTCATGGTGGAACTCGAGAATGGTCACAAAGTGCTGGCGCATCTCGCCGGCAAGATGCGCCAGCGCTATGTGCGCGTGGTGCTCGGTGACATCGTGCGGGTCGAACTCTCCCCCTACGACCTTACGCGCGGACGTATTACCTGGCGCGTGCGCTAGCCCAGCGGCGCCCCTCTCTCTTTCCTCGTACTTCGCCTAGTGTGCCGGTGCCCAGTTACATGCGCTAATAGCGCACCACGCTCCGCACATCGTATCCGGCTAGCTTCTCACGCCCGCGCAGGAAGCCTAGTTCGACCAGGAACGCCGCGCCGGTGACGATGCCCCCCAGGCGCTCCACCAGGTTGACCGCCGCGCCGCAGGTGCCGCCCGTGGCCAGCAGATCATCCACGATCAGCGCCCGCTGACCGGGGAGAATGCCGTCGGCATGCATCTCCAACGTGTGGCTGCCGTACTCAAGCTGGTACTCGACCGATACCTTCCCGGCCGGTAACTTGCCCAATTTCCGAATCGGGATGAAGCCGTAGCCAAGCTTATAGGCCACGGGAGCGCCAAAGACAAAGCCGCGTGATTCCAGACCAACAATCACGTCGAAGGTATCGGACGGGAAAAGCTCCGCCACCAGATCGATGGAGGCGTGAAAGGTGGCCCGGTCCTGTAAGACGGGAGTGATGTCCTTGAACATCACGCCGGGGATGGGAAAGTCGGGGATCTCGCGAATGCGCGCCGCTACATCCGACGCACGGTCTTGCTGCATGCCGCTACTCCTCTGGAGGGCGTTGGGTGGGTGGTGTGCCCCACACAGGATACCAGGATGCGGGTTCGCGGGTAGCGATTCCGCGCGCTATATTGACACACCTAGGGACAGATCTGTATTGTGCATCCTAGCATGTCCGTGATCTCTGTTTTCAGAGCCTGGCATGGTGGGTTCGCCACCCTTCGCGCCTGCTTCCCGCCGACGCGTGCATGGGACGAGCGATAGATAATTTGGACTGAAGGAGGGTGTCCGAGGAACGAGCCGGTCCGCGGCAGGCATTTATATAATAGTCGCGGTTTTTCCCATTTCACCCGAAAGCCCGCGCAACGTGTGGCGCGCGTGGCTTTAATCACTGGAGGATCAGATGAAGCAATTTCGTGTTCCCCGCGTGGTAGCGGCCGCCGGCCTTCTCGTTGGCCTTGCCGCCAGCGCCGCCCCCACGCTGACCCATACGACCGGCGCACACGCGGACGGTGTTCACGCCGCCGCCGGCAACGTCGGGTTCCTCTTTTCGGACTTTACAACCTCGGCTCGCTGGAAATTTGACCGCGACTTCTATATCTCGGCCCTGGGGAAAGCCGCGCCGGGCGTCAAGGTGCTGGTGCAGGACGCGAAGGCCGCCCAATCAACGCAGCAGAATGAGGCGCAGTCACTCCTCACCACGGGAGTCAAGGTGCTGATCGATGTCCCAGTGGACTCGGCCGGTGCGGCGGCGATCGTTCGCCTGGCTCATGCCAACAAGCCGCCCGTACCGGTGATCTCCTACGATCGTCTAATCACTGGCGTGCCGGTGGACGCCTATGTCTCCTTCGACGGCTTCAATGTCGGCGTACAGCAGGCCAACTATTTGTTGGCGCACGTCAAGAAGGGCGGCACTCTCGTCTCCATCGCCGGCTCTCCAACCGACAATAACGCCCACCTGTTCTACGCTGGTGCCATGTCGATCCTGGGTCCGAAGATCAAGTCCGGCTATTACAAGCTTGGCTATGACAAGTTCACCCCGAGTTGGGATCCCAGCAAGGGCCAGGCTGAAATGACCGCCGCCTTGCTCAAGCTGAATAATAAGGTGGATGGCGTCCTTTCCGCCAACGACGGCCTGGCTGGTGGGATCGAGATCGCGCTGAAGGCCCAGGGTCTTGCCGGCAAAGTGCCAGTGACCGGCCAGGATGCCACGGTGGCCGGCCTCCAGCAGATCCTGCTCGGCAACCAGAGCATGACTATCTACAAGCCGATTGCCCGGCTGAGCGCCGCCGCCGTCCAGGTAACCACGACTTTCCTGGCCGGCAAAAAGTTCACGTCCAAGGTTACGGTGGCCAATGGGGTCGGCAACGTGCCCAGCATCCTCTTGCCGGTCGAAACGGTCACCAAGGCGAACATCAAGAGCACCGTGCTCAAGGATGGCTACGTGAGCAAGGCCGACCTCTGCAAGGGTATCCCAGCCTCGGCCTGCGCTGGAATGTAAAGCGCCGCCGGACGCGGCAAGCAAGGGAGGCGGCATCCGCGTCGAAGTGGGTGCCGCCTCCTCTTCGTTTGGCGTGCCGGGGCCATACTCTATGTGCTACCCTATGGCCCACGGGGCGCGGGCCGGCAACCTGGGAGCGGAGGAATCATGCAAAGTGATATGCAGGGGGCGGGAGCGCCGCCCGGCGCCAATGAGCCCTTGCTTCAGGTCAAGCGGCTGACCAAAAGCTTCGGCGCCGTCCAGGTGTTGCGCGGGGTCAGCTTCGAGGCGGCGGCCGGCGAGGTCACGGCCCTGCTTGGCGATAACGGGGCCGGTAAATCCACCCTGATTAAGTGCGTGGCCGGGACGCATGTGCCCGATGGCGGTGAGATCCTTCTGGGAGACGTGGTTCAGAACTTCCGAACCCCCAGCGACGCCACCCACGCCGGCATCGAGACCGTGTACCAGGATCTCGCCCTGGCCGACAACCTGGACGTGGTAGCCAATCTGTTCCTTGGCCGCGAATACACCCGCACCCTGATCCCCGGCGTGGTTCGCACGATCAATGAGGAGGCCATGGAACTGCGGGCCCGGGAAGCGCTCTCTACTCTCCGGATCAATATCCCTTCGGTGCGGAGCCTGGTGGCCCAACTCTCCGGCGGCCAGCGGCAGTCGATAGCAGTGGCCAAGGCTGTTCTGTGGTCGCCGCGGGTGGTGATCCTGGACGAGCCGACCGCCGCGCTCGGCGTGGCGCAGACCCGCCAGGTGCTCGACCTAGTGCTGCGGCTGCGAGAACGCGGCCTGGCGGTGATTGTGATCACCCACAATATGCATGATGTGTTCGAGGTGGCCGACCGGGCCAGCGTGATGCGCCTGGGCCGGCGGGTGGCCCGGTTCAACATCAAGGAAGTCACCCCGGACGACGTGGTGGCGGCGATCACGGGGGCCCGCGCCTTCGATACGGCGGATGTGGCGTGAAAGAGGGATCGCGATGAGCAGCGCTGAAATACGGCAGGAAGGCCCGCCCTCGGCGGGAGGCGTGGGCATGGTGGGGGAACCGGTGGCCAAAGCGCCCGGTATTCAAGTTTTCGGGATCCCCATCAGTATCAATTCACTGCTCGGAACCCTGCCTATCTACATCGGCTTGATCGCCATCTGGATCTATTTCGATACCCAAACGGCCGGGAAGTTTCTCGGCGCCCGCAACCTCTCCAATATGGTGCAGCAGTTCTCCTATAAGCCCGTGCTGGCCCTGGGCATCGTCTTGGTACTGCTCCTGGGGGAGATCGATCTGTCGGTTGGCTATCTCACTTCCCTGGCGGTCTCCCTGGCCGCCACCTTCTCGGTCACCGACGGCTGGAGCGCCGGCCCCGCCATTGCCGCCACGCTGGTGATCTGCACCCTGGCCGGACTGGTCCAGGGCGGACTGGTAGCGTGGGTGAGGATGCCCTCCTTCGTGGTCACCCTGGGCGGCTTCCTCATTTTCGAGGGCATGGCCAACCATATCACGGGCGGCTCCTCCATCAATGTGCTCGACCCCTTTATTAACTCGTTGGGTACCTATTATCTCCCCAACAACGCAGCCTGGATCATCGGCACCCTTGCTTGCGCGGCGATCATGGCCTACAGAACGCTTGGACGGGCGGCCCGCCTGAAGGCAGGGGTCAGCACCGATCCGCCGGCGCTGTTCATCCTCAGACTGGGCGGCACGGTGGTGTTGATCGAGGGCGCTATCGCGGTCTTGAATAACTATATCGGCGTCCCGATCGCCGCCGTGATCATGGCCGCGTTTGTCATGATCTTCTGGTTCGTCGCCAAGCGCCTGCCCTATGGCCGCCATATCTACGCGGTGGGCGGGAATCTGGAGGCATCGCGTCGGGCCGGTATCAATACCACCGCGATCAAGTGGTCGGTATTCGGGATCTCGGGCTTGATGGCCGGCGTGGCGGGGATCATGCTCCTGGGCTACCAGCCAACCGCGTCCACCACTATTGTCTCACCCGATCTGTTGCTGGACGTCATCTCCATCGCCGTGATCGGCGGGGTCAGCCTCCTCGGCGGCAAGGGCACGGTGTGGTCGGTACTCCTGGGCGGACTGGTCATTGCCAGCGTGGACAGCGGATTAAATCTGGAGAATACCGATCCCTACCTGGTATCGGTAGTGAAGGGCTCAATTCTTCTTCTGGCCATTCTGCTCGATGTACTGGGCAAGCGCCAGTTCCGCTTTAAGTTCCTCCAGCGCTAGATGTTCACCCAGGGCTGCGTGTATGCCCCTTCCTCACCCCAGGAAGGGCTGCGCGTCCTGGTCATGCGCACCTGGCCGCGGGGAGTCCGTCTGGAGCGGGTGGATCTGTGGCTGAAAGAGCTGGGACCGACGCCTGATCTTCTCCGCGGCCTGGAGGCCCGTACCCTGACCTGGCTAGCCTTCGAAAGCGCCTACCTAGCTCAACTGACCAGCCGCGCGGAAACCATCGAGGCCGTGACCGTGCTCCGCGACCTGGAGACCCGCGCGGGCACGGTCACCCTCCTCTGCCACGAGCGGCAGCCGCCATGCCATCGCTTCATACTGCTGAAGTGGTTGGGCACGGAGTAGGGAACTCCTCACCTCCAGCCTCCTAACGTCTCCGACCCGCGACCCAAGTCGCCCCAGCCCGATACAATCAGCGGAGGAGGTGATAGTCATGCTCTCGGTGGAAGAGGCGCTAACCCAACTGTTGGCCGATATCGCGCCGCTCTCCATGGAGGAGGCGCCG
>JANWHO010000186.1 GCA_025450375.1 Chloroflexota bacterium | reverse complement strand
TTCTCGGCCAAAATCGAGCGCATTGGCGGCGCGGGCGGCCGTCTGGAAATCCTCGACGACCGGGGCGGCGTACTGGCCGATCTTCAACCCGACCTGCCCAACCATCGGGTGGCCTGGGATGCCATGATTGACCAGTTAGGCGGGCGGCACCTCACGGACGATCTGGCCGCGATTGGCCACCGGGTCGTCCACGGCGGCCCGACCTACCGGGAGCCGCGGATGATCTCGGAAGACCTCATTGCCGATCTCCGCGCCTTGACCCCTATCGATCCGGATCACCTTCCCCAAGCGCTGGACGCTATCGAATCGGCCGGCCAGACTTTCGGCGGCGTGCCCCAGGCGGCCTGTTTCGACACCGCCTTCCACCAGCATATGCCCCGTCTTGCTACGCTGTATCCCTTGCCGCGAGAACTGCGTCGGGCGGGAGTTATTCGCTACGGCTTCCACGGCCTCTCGTACGAATACATCATGCGGGAGCTTGGCATCCTGGATCGCGCCGCCGCCAATGGAAGCGTGGTGATCGCCCATCTGGGCAGCGGGGCCAGCATGGCCGCCGTGCAATTGGGCCGGAGTGTCGATACGACCATGGGCTTTAGTCCGACCGGCGGGCTGATGATGGGGACCCGAAGCGGCGATCTCGATCCGGGAGTTCTGTTCTACCTTCAGGAGGCTCGACATCTAGGCGCGGCCGATCTCAGCGCGCTGATCAATGGACAGGCCGGCTTGCTTGGCGTCTCGGGCACCAGCGCCGACATGCGCGATCTGCTGGCGCGCGAGGCCACCGATCAGCGCGCCAAGGAAGCAATCGATCTCTTCTGTTACCAGGCGAAAAAGTACCTCGGCGCCCTCTCGGCCGTCCTTGGCGGACTGGACACCCTCATCTTCACGGGAGGGATTGGCGAACGGGCGGATCCAATCCGGGCGCGGATTTGCGCCGGCCTGCGGTTTCTCGGGATCGAGATCGACCCAGATCGCAACCGCGCCCAGTCGCCAATCATCTCCCGCGATGGTAGCGCGGTGGTCGTCAGGGTCATGGCCACGGACGAAGATTCAATGATCGCTCGACATACCGACGAGCTCCTCACGCGGCAAGGAGAGATTAATGTATCAGTTTGACCCTGCTATCTCCAGCGCGGTGGAATCCGCCGGCATCCAACCGAAGCCGGTCGAGGCGCCAGCCGGACCCCTGGCGCCGGAGTTGATCGAGCGCATGCATGCCTATTGGCAGGCCGCGAACTACCTGACGATCGGCCAGATTTATCTGCAGGACAATCCATTGCTCCGCGAGTCCCTTCGCCCCGAGCACATCAAGCCAAGGTTGCTAGGCCATTGGGGCACCTCACCAGGGCTAAGTTTCATCTACCTGCACCTCAATCGACTGATTCAGGAACGCGATGTCAGCGCGATCTATCTTGCCGGCCCCGGCCATGGAGGCCCGGCGGTGGTCGCGAATGTCTACCTCGAAGGAACCTATTCCGAAATCTACCCGCGCGTTTCCCAGGACGAGGAAGGGATCCGCCGGCTCTTCCGCCAGTTCTCCACTCCGGGCGGGATTCCCAGCCATGTCAGCGTGCCGACCCCAGGCTCCATCCATGAAGGAGGCGAATTGGGTTACGTGCTGACTCATGCCTTTGGGGCGGCGTTTGATAATCCCGATTTGCTGGTGGTCGCGGTGGTGGGCGACGGGGAGGCGGAGACCGGTCCGCTCGCCGGATCCTGGAAGGGAACCAGCTTCCTCAACCCCGCGCGCGACGGCGCCGTGCTGCCCATTTTGCACCTGAACGGCTACAAGATTGGCGGTCCCACCGTATTGGGACGGGCAAGCGACGAGGATGTCCGGGCCGTGATCGAAGGAAACGGCTATGAGGTGCATTTCGTGGAAACGGGTGACCCCATGGACGCGCATCAGCTCTTCGCGGCAACCCTGAACCGGTGCCATGACACGATTCGGGCCATCCAGAGAGACGCGCGCGACAACGGCGTGCATGGCCGGCCCCGGTGGCCGGCTATCGTGCTCCGTAGTCCGAAGGGCTGGACCGGACCCAAAGAGGTCGGCGGGCTGCCGGTGGAAGGGACGTTCCGGGCCCATCAGGTGCCGTTGGCCGATGTCAGGTCAAGCCCAGACCAACTCCAGCAACTGGAAGGCTGGATGCGAAGCTACGCCCCGCAGCGGCTCTTCGACCAGAACGGACGCCTGGTCCCTTCGTTAGCGGCGCTCGCGCCCAGCGGCGCGCGACGGATGGGCGCCAATCCTCACGCCAATGGCGGGAAGCTCTTGGTGGATCTCGACCTCCCGAGCTTCCGCCACTATGCGGTGGCTGTCGAGCGGCCGGGCGCGGAGCAACACGAATCCACGCGCCAACTGGGCGTCATGCTCCGCGATGTCTATAAGCACAATGACCGTCAGGCAAATTTCCGTATCTTCTGTCCTGATGAAACAAACTCCAACCGCCTGAACAGTATCTTCGAGAGTGAAAACCGCTGCTTCGTCGGGGAGACGATCAGCATTGACGACCACGTATCCCCAACTGGCCGGGTCATGGAAGTACTCAGCGAGCACAATTGCGAGGGCTGGCTAGAGGGATACACCCTGACCGGTCGCCATGGTATCTATGTCACCTACGAATCGTTCGCCATGGTTTCGGCCTCCATGACCATCCAACACACCAAATGGTTGCAGGAGGCCAGGAACCTGCCCTGGCGGGAGCCGCTCGCATCCCTGAACATTCTGCTGACCTCCACCTGCTGGCGCAACGACCACAACGGTTTTAGCCACCAGGGACCCGGGCTGATCGATGTCATGCTCTCCAAGCGAGGCACGGTAGCGCGGATCTATCTCCCTCCGGACGCCAACTGTCTCCTGTCGGTGGCGGATCACTCTCTTCGTAGCCGTGATTATGTAAACTTGATCGTGATTGATAAGCAACCGCAGCTCCAGTATCTGGATATGGAGTCGGCAGCCGAGCATTGTGCCCGCGGTGCTTCAATCTGGCAGTGGGCCGGCAACGATCGCGGGCAAGAGCCGGACGTGGTCCTCGCCTCGGCGGGCGATATCCCTACTCTGGAACTCCTGGCGGCCGCGCACTGGCTCCGGGAAAGAGTGCCCGAGATCAAGACGCGGGTGGTCAACGTAGTGGATCTGATGGTCTTGTTCCCCGAGGATCAGCATCCCCATGGGATGAGCGAGCCGGCATTCGTGGAACTGTTCACCGCCGCCAGACCGGTGATTTTCGCCTTCCACGGCTACCAGCGAGCGGTCCACGAGATCATCCACGGGCGAACCAACGCGGAGCGTTTCCATGTCCGCGGCTTTAATGAACAAGGCACGACCACCACCCCATTCGACATGGTGATTCTGAACCAAATGAGCCGCTACCACCTCTGCATCGAGGCGCTTCGGCGAGTATCTCCTGCCGTCCCCAACGCGCTGAACCTGATCGCGGAACTGGAGTCGCGGATCGCGGACTCCGTCACCTATTCACGGGAGCACTTCGAGGATCCGCCCGAGATTCGAGACTGGAGGTGGAGCTAGAAAGTTCCTCCACATAGCTTGACGGCGCCTGGATCCAGTGTTACCTTTCACCCAATTCGTTCAAGCGATGAATAAATCGGTTGTTGTTCGTGCCCGCGGTCCAGGCGCGGTACCATGCCCCTGGATGATCGCCGCCTTCACGATTGTCCCAGTATGGAGGCAAATGCATGTATACCATTGGCGTAGACTACGGCACGGAGTCCGCGCGGGCCTTACTGGTGGATGTACGCGATGGACGAGAAGTGGCCACCGCGGTGTATTCATACTCTCACGGGGTCATTGACCACCACCTGCCCGACAGCGGCAAGCCGCTCCCACCCGACTGGGCCTTGCAGGATCCCCACGACTATCTTGAGGCGCTTTGGATTACCATTCCCAAGGTTATGGATCAAAGCGGTGTCCCAGCCGCGGAAGTTGCTGGGATCGCGATTGATTTCACCGCCTGCACCATGCTGCCCACCACGCGTGACGGCACCCCTTTGTGCTTGCTCGACCGCTGGCGGGCTCATCCACACGCCTGGGTCAAGCTGTGGAAGCACCATGCCGCGCAAGCCCAGGCAGATCGGATCAACGAGGTAGCCCGCCAGCGGAACGAAACCTGGCTGGAGCGGTACGGCGGCAAGATCTCGTCCGAGTGGTTCTTCAGCAAGGCCCTGCAAATCCTGGAGGAAGCGCCCGACCTCTACGCGGAGGCCGATCGTTTCATCGAGGCGGCCGATTGGGTGGTCTGGCAGCTGACCGGGGTTGAGACGCGGAATGCCTGCACGGCTGGGTACAAGGCAATGGTCCAGGACGGCGCCTTCCCCTCCCGAGACTACTTCGCCGCCCTCAATCCCGCCTTCGCGGACGTGGTGGATACCCGCCTCAGCCGGGAGTTCGCGGCCCTTGGCGCCCGCGCCGGAGGGCTGACCGAGCCCACGGCGGCGCGACTCGGGCTGCCGACGGGAATCGCGGTGGCGGTGGCGAACGTGGACGCGCATGTGACGGCGCCCGCCGTCAAACTCACGGCGCCTGGGCGGATGCTGATGATCATGGGCACCTCCACCTGCCATATACTAGTAGGCAAGGAACCGCGGGCGGTCGAGGGGATGTGCGGCGTGGTGGATGGCGGGGTCATTCCCGGCTTGTACGGCTATGAAGCCGGCCAGAGCGGGGTGGGAGACATCTTCGCCTGGTTCGTCGACCACGCGGTGCCGGCGGAATACTTCGACGCGGCCCGCGCGGCGGGACAGGACATTCATAAGCACCTGGAACTTGAGGCGGCGAAACAGGCGCCCGGAGAGTCGGGACTGCTGGCCCTGGATTGGTGGAATGGGAACCGCTCCACCCTGGTGGACGCCGATCTGACCGGACTCCTGGTCGGGGCCACCCTTGCCACGCGAGCCCCCGAGATCTACCGCGCGCTCATCGAGGCAACCGCGTACGGCACCCGGATGATTATCGAGGCATTCGAACGGAGCGGGATTGCCATTCACGACCTGGTCGCGGCCGGTGGTCTGGCGGAGAAGAACGCGCTGCTGCTCCAGATCTACGCGGATATCACCGGGAAGCCGATCTATCTGGCAGGCTCCAGCCAGGCGCCCGCGCTGGGCGCCGCCATGCACGCGGCGGTCGCCGCCGGCCTCTACCCCACGATTCAGGACGCCGCCCATGCGATGGGCAAGCTGCGCGCGGAGGTGGTCCGCCCAATCCCCACGAACAGCGCGGTCTACGACCAGCTATATGCCGACTATACCCTGCTGTATGACTATTTTGGCCGGGGCGCCAACGATGTGATGAAGCGTCTGAAGCGGTTGAGACGCGACCGGCACGGGGAAGCATAGGTCATGTCACTCGCGGCCACGCGCCAGGAGGTGTACCGCCTCCACCTGGAACTACCAAAATACGAGCTTGTGGTTTGGACCATGGGCAACATCAGCGCGCGCGATCCGGATACCGAACTGATCGTGATCAAGCCCAGTGGCATCCGTTTCGAGGAACTGACACCGGAAAACATGGTGGTGGTCGATCTTGACGGTTCCGTGGTGGAGGGTTCGCTCAAGCCATCGTCCGACACTGCCTCACATTGTTACCTGTACCGCCAGATGCCGCATGTCAACGGCATCGTGCATACCCACTCGCGGTACGCGACGGCATTCGCGGCCCTGGGGAAGCCGATTCCCTGTTTCCTCACCGGGATGGCGGATGAATTCGGCGGCGAGATCCCGTGCGGCGGCTTCGCGCTGATCGGCGGCGAGGAGATTGGCCGTGAGGTTGTGCGTTGTCTGACCGGCTCCCGTAGCCCGGCCGTCATCTTGAGGAACCACGGGGTATTTACGGTGGGAACCTCCGTCGAGGCGGCGGTAAAGGCGGCGGTGATGGCCGAGGACAGCGCCAGAACCTCATGGCTGGCCTTGCAGCTGGGGAATCTCGGGACGCCGATCCCGATCGCCCAGGAGGATCTGGATAGTCTGTACGCCCGGTACACCAACGTGTACGGGCAATAGAGTAGGGGGAGAGGGATCATGGCTCAGCCCAGCACCCAGGCAGCTGGTTCAATCACCAAACACTCGCCACTCAATCGCCCGGTCACTCTGGGGGTGATTGTAGGGAACCGCGGCTTCTTCCCGCACCATCTGGCCGCCGAGGGACGCGAGACCATCCTGCGGGTGCTCGAAGGGGCGGGCATTCGGGCGATCATTCCCGATAGCGGCGCCACCGACCATGGAGCGATTGAGTCCCTTGACGAGTCTCGCCTATGCGCCGAGGTCTTCCGCCAGCACCGGGACGAGATCGACGGCATTCTCGTGACTTTGCCCAATTTTGGCGATGAGCGGGCGATTGCCAACACGATCCGGTTCGCCGAACTGAACGTTCCGGTGCTGATTCATGCTTTCCCCGACGATCCGACCCGCATGGGCATTGACTCACGGCGCGACAGCTTTTGCGGAAAAATGAGCGCCTGCAACAACCTGCGGCAGTACAATATTCCCTACACCCTCACCTCCCTGCACACCATGGATCCAGCCAGCCCCGCGTTTCAGAGCGACCTGAAGAGCTTCGCGGCGGTCTGCCGGGTGGTCCGCGGGATGCGCCGGGCCCGCGTCGGGGCGATCGGGGCCCGACCGACCAACTTCAACACCGTGCGTTACAGCGAAAAGCTTCTTGAGCAATCCGGGATCAGCGTCGAGACACTTGACCTGTCTGAAGTCTTTGGCCGCATTGACCGGCTGGAGGCGACCGACGACAGTGTGATCGCGAAACGGCAGTCCATTGAGCGCTACGCGAACGCCCGCGGCGTCCCCGAATCAGCGGTAATCAAGATGTCGAAGCTAGGGGTCGTGATCGACCAATGGACGGCCGCCGGACAACTGGACGCCACCGCGATCCAGTGCTGGACCTCCATGGAGGAGTACTTCGGAGTGGTTCCTTGCACGATCATGAGTATGGCGAGCGACAGCCTGACTCCCTCGGCCTGCGAGACCGACGTGGTGGGAGTAGTGGGCATGCTGGCCCTCGTCCTTGCCTCCGGGAAACCCAGCGCCCTGGTCGATTGGAACAACAATTATGGTGATGACCCCGACAAAGGGGTGGTCTTCCATTGCTCCAATCTCCCCAAGACGATCTTCCTGGACGAGATTCTCAAGATGGATTATCAGGCGATCATCGCGGGCACGGTGGGCCGAGAAAATACCTACGGCACGGTGGTTGGCCGCGTCCGGGGAAATCCATTTACCTATCTGCGCGTCTCAACCGATGACCTGGCCGGCAGAATCACCGCGTACGTTGGGGAAGGCCAGTTCACCAATGACCCCCTGGACACCTTTGGCGGCTATGGAGTGGTCAGCATCCCGCGATTCCAGGAACTGCTCACCTACATCTGTGAGAACGGCTATGAGCACCACGTCTCGGTGAATCAAACGCGGGTGGGACCGATCATCCGGGAAGCACTCCAGAAATATCTTGGCTGGCCCGTGTATTATCATCAATAGCATGAGTTAGCGCAGCGGCGGCAGGCGGTCATTTGGCGCTACGGGACGAGCCGGGTACCCAACTTGTGGGTGTCTCGCGCTCCCAGGGGACGGCATTGCTAGTGGATGATCCAATTCGCCGATAGAGTCTAGGATCAGGGGGTTTGATGGTACAGGCGGCGTTCCTGTATGGGCCACGCGATATCCGCATCGAGGAGATGCCCGATGAGGCGCCGGGCCCAGGCGAGGTGTTGCTCGATGTCGCCGCCGTGGGGATCTGCGGCAGCGACCTCCACAATTATCTGAATGGAGAGATTGGGGGGACGGTGGTGGCCGGTCCACTGGTCCTCGGACACGAGGCGGCTGGGCGGGTGGCGGCGCTGGGGCCGGGGCTGGAGGCCAGGTTCCAGGTAGGACAGCTCGTAGCAATTGATCCCGCCATCCACTGCGGCGAGTGCGAGCGTTGCCAGAGTGGACAGCAGCACCTTTGTACTCACCTACAGTTCATGGGACTCTTTCCCCGCCACGGAGCCTTGCGAACGCGCATGGTTCATCCCGCCGAGCAGTGCATCGCTCTTCCGCCGGGCGTGGACGCGGTCTCGGCGGCCCTCCTTGAGCCCCTGGGCGTGGCGCTTCACGCGATCCGCCTGGCCAAAATTGCGCTCAATGACGATGTATTGATCATAGGCTGTGGGGCAATCGGCCTCCTCCTGGTTCAGCTAGCGCGCCTCTCGGGGGCCCGGCGTATCTTCGTGTCGGACCGGCATGTATGGCGGCTGGAGGCCGCGCGAAGCTTTGGCGCCGATCACCTGTTGAACGCGAATGACGGTGACGTGGTCCAATTCGTGCATGACGCGACCGGTCAGCGGGGGGTGGACGTGGCGATTGAATCGGCCTGGGTGAAGGACACCGCCAACCAATGCGTGGAGGCCGCCCGCAACGGCGGCCACGTCGTCGTGGTGGGAATCCCGGCGGAAGATAGTATCACCCTCCGAGCCTCCCCGGCCCGGCGCAAGGAGATCTCGCTCGACCTTTCGCGACGGATGAACCAAACCTATCCCGCCTGTATCGATCTGCTGAGCCGCGGAAAGGTTGCCTTGCACGCCCTGGCCACCCATCGCTTCCCGCTTTCCCAAACCGCCGCCGCGCTGGAGACGGCGGCAACCTATCGCGAGGGCGTGGTGCGCGCCATGGTGCTGCCTACCGAGCCGGAGTGATACTTTCCTCGCATATCCGCGCGGTACGCCCGGATACTGCCTA
>JANWHO010000185.1 GCA_025450375.1 Chloroflexota bacterium | reverse complement strand
CCGCGAATTGCCTTGCCGGGCTGGCCGAGGTTCTGGTGGATGAAGGACTGGCGGGCGAAGCGGCCGATATCGCCGACCAAGCCCTGGAGCGCGCCAATCGTTTGCAACTGCCTGACGTCTGGAACCGGGCCCAGCGGGCGCGCCTGGCGGCGGCGTTGGCGCGCCGGGAACGGGGAAAGGCTCGGTTGCTCCTGGATGAGGCGCTTCCACGATCCCGCACCTTCATTGACCAGGCGCTGTTGGCTTTTGGCCAGGGGCAGCTCTCTTTGCGTTCGCGGGCGTACGCGCTGGCAGCCCAGCAGCTCACCGCCGCGGCCGAGGACTTGGCGCGAGTGCAGCGGCCCCATATCGCGGCCCGTGCCTGGTTGCTGGCCGCCGACGCCTACCTGGCGCGTGACGTGGTGGGGAAGGCCGAGCACGCCCTCGATCTGGCCTGCCGGTGCATTCAGCCCCAGACCACCCTCTACCTCCGTCCCACCTTTCGCCTGGCGCGCCGAGTCGCGGAACGCTACCGCCTGTTACGTCACCTGCGGATGCCGACCCGGGCCCTCCTGGATCTGCTGGCTGGGTCCGAGCCGGACCCCACCGCCGTGCGCGTGTCACCGTACGGGTACGGAATGGTAAGCGTGGGCGGCATCGAGGTGGATCTGCTGCAGGTCGTTGGCAAGCGGAGCCGCGAAGTCTTCTTCTACGTCGCGCTGGGTGGGGGCCGGAAGCGGGACGAGGAGGTGGTGGAAGCGGTATGGCCGGAGCAAGGGGAGGAGGCGATTCGCTGGCTCTGGGAGGCCGGCCGCCATTTGCGGCGCCTGTTTGGCAAGGATGCGTGGAAGGTACGGGCAGGGGCCTGCGCCTTTACCCGATCAATAGGGTCGGTCGAAGCGGAGGCGGCTGCCCACGCTCTGGCGTGTCACCGTTCGCCCAGCCCACGCGAAGTAGTCGAGCATGCGACCGCGGGCCTGGGCCTGATTGGCGATGGCCGCTACCTTGATTGGTGCGAAAATGCTTGGGTGGAGGAGGCGCGGATACGTACGGTTCGTGAAGGGTTGACCATGGCCCTGGCCTTGGCCCAGGCGTACGACACGCTTGGGCAGTCGGAACTGGCGCTCGCCGCCGCGCGGAGGGCAGCGGACTTCGATCCCTATGACGAGCAGCCCCAGCAGGCAATCCTGAGGATCCTCAGAGGATTGGGTCGCCACGAGGAGGCTCTAAGCGTCTACAGGGCGTTCACCAATCTTGTCTCGACCGAGCTTGGCCTTTCCCCAACCCAAGGCCTTACACTGGCCGCCGGATTGGCCGCGCGTTGAGACTGGGCAGGGCGAATAATGGCAATACCCTGGCACGGGCGCGTTCCTCTGGCCGGCGGACACCTTGGGAGAATGGGTGCTACGATGCTGTACAGGAATAGCACGTTCCAAGCCCTTAAGGTAGTGTATGACTTCCTATACTCCGCTGGTCCTTGAACATCTGCTGCGCATGACGGACGATACCGGGATTATCCAGCATGCCCTGTTCGCGGTCCCGGACCCTGTACACGGCTACTCAGTGGATGACCAGGCACGGGCTCTCATGGTCGCGGTAGCGTACGCCCGTCTGGCGGGCGGCCTCCCATCCCCCAGGTGCGCCTTCACGTACCTATCGTTCTTAAGGTTTGCCGCCAACCAGGATGGCTCCTTCCATAATTTCCTCTCATTTGATCGTCACTGGTTGGACAAGCGTGGCTCGGACGACTCGCAAGGTCGGGTGTGGTGGGCCCTGGCATTGTCGGCACGCCATGGGCGGGAGCCGGGGCTCGCCGCCGCCGCCGCCAAGCTATTCGAGACAAGCATCGTGGCCGCAAGCCGCCTCCAGGCGCCACGCGCTTGGGCCAATACCCTGTTCGGCCTGTATCACCGCCTGAATGCGGGTGAGGACGCGGAACTGCTGCTCTTGCACGATCTGGCCGGTCGGCTCGTTAGCCGCTTCGAAGCGGTGTCCGACCCGGCATGGCGTTGGTTTGAGCCACAACTCACCTACTGCAACGGCAGCCTCCCAGCCGCGCTACTTCTGGCCTATGAAGTCACCGGTACTAGCCGATACCGGGATGTCGGCCTGGAGGCCCTCAGCTGGCTCTTTAGCGTGCTGTTCGATGGGGACGGTAATCTCAGTCTGGTGGGACAGGATGGCTGGTATCCCCGCGGAGGGACGCGAGCCGTCTTTGACCAGCAATGCGTGGACGCCCAGGGCACGGTCGAGGCCTCTCTGGTCGCCTTCCGCTTAACGGGCGAGCCCAGGTGGCGTGAGTGCGCGCTGGCGGCCTTCGACTGGTTTCATGGGCGCAACATACATGGTCTATCACTCCTCGATCCGCTGACTGGAGGATGTTACGATGGAATAACCAGGACCGGCCTCAACCGGAATATGGGGGCCGAATCGATCGTCTGTTATCTCCTGGCCTATCTGGATCTGGTGGAGGCAGGCATTCTGACGCTCGATGGCGCGATGCGCGGACAAGCCGGCGGCAGTTTATGAGAGGAGTCCGTGACCATGGAGACCTTCGAGACAGTGCGCACCATGCTGGCGGTCCGCCATTACCAGGACAAGCCACTTGCACCGGCATTGGTCCGGCGAATCATCGAGGCCGGCCATCTCTCGGCCAGTGCGGGCAATATGCAGCCCTGGCGATTTATCGTGGTGCAGGACAAGGGGACGCTAAAAGCACTCGGTGGTCTGGCGAAAACCGGCCCGTATGTCGCCGAGGCGCCGTTGGCGGTCGTGGTGGCGATTGAGAAGACGAAGGTCGCCGTCTCGGACGCGAGTCGGGCTATTCAATCCATGATGCTGACCGCCTGGTCCGAGGGAGTTGGCTCGAACTGGATTGGCTTTGGCGGAATCGACGGCGTACCCAATCTCCTTGGTATCCCGGCCGAACTGGACGTGCTGGCCATCGTGTCCTTTGGGTACCCGGTCGACGCGGTGGGCCGGGGGAAGAAGAATCGGAAGCCACTGGGTGAAATAGCGTATCGCGAGCGTTTCGGCCAACCTTTCGCATAGGCGGCCTTCACGCGACCGGAAACCCGCCCAGGGTTCCTCCGCTAATCCGCAAAGGACGAGATAGATGGCTTACGGGCCAAGAGACGCCACACTGGCCGGACGGGTCGCGCTGGTGACAGGTTGCGGAAGCCAGTATGGCATTGGGTTCGCCGCCGCGCGCGCGTTGGCCGAGCAGGGCGCCGCGGTGACGTTGACCTCGACCACTTCCCGCATAGATGAGCGGGTAGCTGAGTTGGCCGCGGACGGTCACACGGTGAGTGGGTTCGTGGCGGACCTCACGGTTATGGAGCAGACAGCGGCCCTCGTTCAGGCGGTCCGGGACTGCCATGGACAGATCGATATTCTGGTTAACAACGCCGGGTTGGCGCAGATTGGGATGCCATCCGCGTCGGGACTGTTTGTCGATCTGGATCCCGCCGACTGGCACCGAGCTCTGGATCGTAACCTTACCACGACCTTTAACGTGACGCGGCTGGTCGCGCCTCGCATGGCCGAGCGGGGGTACGGCCGGATTATCAACGTCTCGTCCGTCTCCGGCCCGTACGTGGTGTACGCGGGAGGCAGCGCGTACGCGGCGGCCAAAGCGGGAATGGATGGGTTGACGCGGGCTCTAGCCCTTGAGCTTGGCCGGCAGGGGGTAACGGTAAACTCGGTGGCCCCCGGGTGGATCGCGACCGACACTTCCCCAATTGAAGAGGTGGTGGAAGGAGGGCGCGCGACTCCCGTTGGGCGCGCGGGCCGCCCCGACGAGGTGGCGGCCGTCATCGCCTTCCTTGCCGGAGAGTCCGCGAGTTATCTGACCGGGCAGTCAATCGTGGTGGACGGCGGGAATATCATCCAGGAGGAGAAGTCCCGCCACGTCCCGTCGACCATTTAGGCGGAGAGTTCCTCCGGGAATTCCGCCTCGATTGCTCCAGGGTCCGGAATTTGAGCCAGTGAGGCTGCTGGGCGAAGATCCATGCGTGCCACCCCGATGCAATAATCCGCCATGCCGTAGTAGACATCCAGATGAGTATCATGCTGATCCACGGCGGTGGGGAACACAACATCGGATACCACGCCACACCGCTCCTCGGCCACCTGAGGCTCCAGGGTAGGGGTGGGGGAACGGTAGACAACCCGGCGCGGGTCGATATGGTCCATGATCAGGGCGGCCGCGTTGTATCGGAGGCTCGGCTTCAAGGTCGCACCGGGCACACGCTCGACCCCGTGGTAGATGGTGAGCCAACCTTCGGCCAATCTCAATGGCGGCGTGCCGGCCCCGAGACGGAAGCCTTCCCATTGGTGTGCGGGTGCGAAAAGCGGCTGATGCCCGGAAAAGCTAGGGCGGCGCCCCGAACCAGGCATCGCCCAGTCCGCATCCTCCAGCGGACAGTAGGATATCCAGGCTGACCAGCGTTCGTCGAGCACTCCAGGCGGGAGGGAGACGTGATGTCGCCCATGCGGATCCCCTTTCACCGGCCTCTCGAACATGGGGCGGTGAAGCATGGCGATTGATAGGCGGCCGTCCGGACCCGGCACCGGTTCGGGGAAGAGCATATGGTCCTTATTTGGGTAGAGGTTCATGTCGGCTCCGCGGAGGGGCGAGAAATCAACCAGGCCCAACCGAGTCCAGGTTTCGAGATCCGATGACATCGCCATGGCTGGCCGAGGGCCGACCGGTCCCAACGCCACGTAGGTCATCACGTAGCCGCCCAGGGCCGGGACATGCACCACGCGCGCGTCCTCGCACCCTCCGCGGCCGTCGGAGGCGCGCTCATACGGCGTCTCGGGCTCCAGAACCACTCCGAGCCGCTCCACGCCACACGGGATTCCATCAGCGTCGTTGATTACCCTCGCGAGACCGATGCGCGAATAGTTACCAGCTGCCACCAGGCGTGGGAACAGCATAAAACTGCCGTCAGGGCTCCGCACCCCGCCCGGATTCAGGACGCCTCCGACCTCCATGGGGTTGAGCGGCAGGGGCCGCATAACCACGCCCATGCGTCGTAGCTGGTAGGGAACCACGGACGGCGAGGAAAAAGGCTGGGGAAACAAGGATTCAGAGGAGTGTATCATGGCCAATCTTTCTATCCTCTCCAACCTAACCATTGAGCGGCAGCCAGCGCGGCGCGCCCGGTGGCGAGGTCGGAGACCACGACGATGTGGACGCCAGCGATCTCTCATTTCAGCGATACGGCGACCCGTCTCAAGGAGTTGAGGCGGATCGCCGTATCAGCATCGACACATGTTGGTGTCGAGGGCAGTATGGGCCAGTGAGAGAGCGGCTTCAATAGGATGAAGGGATAGAGCGGGACGGATTAGCGGAAAGAGCCCGCGGCAACCGGCATCAGCGCCGGCATGTCCGCCGTACGGGACGGGAGGCCGAGGATCTTGGCGGTGTGTGGCGTCGCGGTGGCGGCGCCGGCCAGAGACGCAAACAGATCGGCGTAGCGGGCGCCAACATTGCCCCAACTCATGCCGCGGCCGTACTCAAAGGCGCCATTTTCGCACAATTCGCGTAGGGCGCGATTTTCCAGGAGCATATTCACGCATCGCGCGAACGACTTGGGATCCTGGAATTCCGCCAGCAATCCCCTGCCCTCCGCAAGGGCCTCCGATGCGTAACTATAAGGGGTGGAAATGACCGCCTTCCCGCAACCCAGCGCGTAGGCCAGGGTGCCGCTAGTAATTTGATAGCGGTCAATGTACGGAGTAATGTAGATGTCCGACGCTTGCAGGTACTTGATCAATTGCGGTTGAGGCAGATATTGATTGACGAAGCGAACGTGCTTGTCGACATGCAGGCGCTTGCTGAGTTCGATCAGCGAGTTGCGGTACTTTTCCCCCTCGCGCCGCCGGACCTCGGGATGGGTCTCGCCAATGACCAGGTACAGCACGTCCGGATGACGTTTAATCACCTCCGGCAAGGCACGAATCATGTACTGGATTCCCTTACCGCTGCTCAGCAAGCCGAAGGTGCTGAGAATGGTGCGCCCCTCGAACTTCATCGACCGCTTAAGCCGGTCAGGAACCGTCCGCCCAACTTCCGGCACGCCGTGGGGAATGGTGAATAGTTTCGCCGGGTCCAGGTCATACTCTTGTTCGAGAATCAGCCTGGCGACATTGACCATGGTGACCACGCCCGAGGCGCGGGCATGAAGGCGGCGCACCGCCTCGCGGAGATCCGGGCGAGGATGCGGGAGGACCGTATGGAGGGTCGCCACGACGGGCGTATTCAGTCGATCAAGGAAGCCGCCCAGATGATCCACGAAGGTACCGTCGCGCTGAAAGCGGCCATCGATGCCGAACTCGTGCTGTACCGAGACCAGGGAGACGCGCGAGCGGTTAATCTGGTCCGCGACATCCTTCCAGCTTTGCGGATCGTATTGATCAATCGTCCATCGGACCTGTGGTGGATAACTATAGACCGCCCCCTCGTCGTTGATAGCGGCGACACGGGTACTCATCCCCCGCCCACTCTGCGCCACCGCCTGGCTGAGGTCGCGCGTGAACGTGGCGATCCCACATGCGCGAGGCGGAAAAGAACTCACATAGGCAATGTTGAAATTGGAATCCATACGCGGCACCCCTAAAGCGGCTACACAGATGCTTCGCCGCCCTCCTCGGGCGGTCGAGTGGCGGCGACAGCTCTGGAGCAACGCCACAATTGGGTCTCGATTCAAGCCACGACGGCCCGCTTCACGTGCCACTGTTCATCGTTTCACGGCGTGAAGCGGGCGCGGGGCGAAGAAACCCTACTTATGGCATGATAGCCCGTTCGAGAATTCGCGGCAAACGGGCCCGGAGATCAGGAATAGCATAATGGCGGCCGGCTCCCTTTGCCGGCCGCCGCCACGATAGGGAACAGCGCGGTTTCGACGATCCCCGATCAGCCCATCGTGTTGACGTGGGCGGGCATCACGCTGACGATGATCCGCTCGTCCCCAGGCTGGTTGCCTTGATAGTGCTCATTACCAGTGTACTTTTTGGACATGACATCAATATAGGCTTTGGTCGGATCATCCTCGATGGTCGCGGTGCCGCGAAGCTCGATATAACGGTACGGGTTGGCCGGATCAACCACGCAGACGGCGATTCTGGGATCGCGGACCAGATTGCGAAATTTCTGCCGGGCCTTGGTATGGCTAAAGCGAAGCACCTTGCCGTCCCAGCCGAACCAGACTGGGCTGGTCTGGGGTTCACCACGCGGCCCCACCGTGGAGACAATGGCCACGGCGGTGCTTTGGAGAAGCGACTCGTGGCTGATCGGAATAACGGCGGAAGGTTCGCTGCTCATGGTTTTCTCCCTCTAGCGAATCGGACTCTTGGTCCATGGTAAAGGCGCTGTCCCTTAAGGAACAAGGTCATCGATCGGGGAGGAAGAAGACCGATTCACCAGGGAGCGGCTATATCAGCCGCGCGAGGAAACGCATTGAGACGCCGCCCTTGTGCCGGTCCGGAGTGATCCAGCCTGGGACCTTGAGTTCCCACCAGTCGTTCCAGGCGGAATAGGCTGACATCGTGGCGAGTTACTCCCGTGGTCGCGAGGTCGGCCATCACCTCGCCAATGACGCTGGCGAACTTGAAGCCATGTCCGGAGCACGGTGACGCGAAACTGACCTGGGGATAAATGGGATGGGTGTCAATCACGAAATGATGGTCAGGCGTGTTCGTGAACAGGCAGGTTTCCAGATTCATCGTGGGACCGCAGCCATCGGGAAAATACCGCTCGGCAAACTGCCGCAACATCTCCTCGTCGTCAGGGCGCGCCGCGCGATCGAGATCCTGGGCGCTGCCCATCTCCTCGAAGTGGTGGTATTTCCCGAACTTAAAGCCGGGAACGTCGAAAACCGGGAAGCCGTAGAAGCGGCCCTCGTCCACCAAAAGATTGAAGACGGGAAACACATCCGGCTGAAAATAGTCGACGCGGGTCGGCTGGAGCCAGGCCAGCACCTGACGTTCCGGCACGCTCAGCCCGCGCAGGCAGTCCACAAAGTCGCTATTCCAGGCGCCGGCGGTGATCACCAGCCGCTCGGCCTCATAGACATCACGGTCGGTCCGCACCCGCACCCCGCCCGCGGCGGGCTCCCATTCAAGCACCTGCTCGAATCCGTGAATCTCGGCCCCTTCACTCTGTGCCGCCCGCACGTACGACACGATACACCGTTCTGGGCGCAGGAAACCGCCATCGGGTTGCAACAGGGCGAGGTGATCCGGAGGAAGATGGTAGCCGGGGTAGCGGCGGCGCAGCTCGGAGCCCGTGAGCACCTCGTGCGGCAAGTCGTGGATTCGGCACGATTCCCAGGAGCCGCGGAAGACCCACTGATGTTCGGGCCCGGCGTCAATCGAGCCGGTAATATGGAGAAGTTGCTCCCCGGCCTGCTCCTCAATCTCGCGCCACAATTCGTAGGCGCGTCGCAAAAGCATCACGTACGAAGGATGCTCATAGTAGGCAAGGCGGATGATTCGGGTATAGCCATGCGAGGAGCCCTTGGCGTGCGGAATCCCATGGCGCTCTAGGCCAAGGACTCGTTTGCCTCGCTGGGTCAGATAATAACAAGTGGCGCTGCCCATGCCGCCCACGCCGACCACGATCACGTCGTATCGGTTGGAGCCGTAGGGACGCATCAGCGGCCCGCTGCGGGTTTGGCGCTGGGCGGTTCCTCCTGCTTCGCCCGCCCACGGCCGGTTGGGGTTTGAGGGGGCGGCTCGGCGGCCAAGGCGGGCCGTGGATCGTCGTCGCGGGCACGAGCCCGAATGCGGGCGTTTTGCGGATCAAAGAAGGGGGTGGAAGCGACTCGGGCCAGCACTGGCCGATCGTTGATCACAACCAGCACGTTGTGGCCCGGCCAGGCATGGCCGACATCCAGGTAGGCCATGGCGAGCATTTCATTTACCGAGTGGCCTTTGGCGGCGCAGGTTATGTAGCCAATCTCGCGCTCGCCCGCCAGTACCGAGTCGGCGTAGCGGCCCGCCTCGCCGCCGCTGAATATCTTCTTGCGCGTGGTCGCGATATCGGTAATCGCGTAGACTTTGTCGTTGGTTGCCGCTGGAACCTCACTCTGCAACACCAGGCCGGTCCACCGGCGATCGAGACCTTGCTCCTGAACCCGAAGCAGCGCTTCCCGTCCGATGAATTCGCGTTTGGCGAACACAATCCAGCGATCCAGTCCCACATGAAATGGGGTGTAGTCCTCGTTGATGTCGGCCCCGTACAGGGGCAGGCTCTTCTCGATCCGGAGACTTTGCATGGCGGCGACACCATACGGCTGAAGCCTTGTCTCTTTCCCCACTCGCAGAAGATGATCCCAGAGGAGGCCCGCTTGGTCCGAGGGAACGTAGAGTTCATAGCCCAACTCGCCGGTATAGCCTGACCGGGAAAGCAGAAGCTCGATTCCGGCGATCGCGGCTGGGACGAATCGGAAGAACTTGAGCCCATCGACATTGGCATCATCCACCACGGTTTTGAGGAACCGGCGGGACCGCGGACCCTGGATCGTCAGGAGGGCGATTCCGGTGGATATGTCGGTTGAATAGGCGCCCGTTCCCATGCTATGATCCCGAATCCAACGTGCGGTTTTTAGCCTTGGGCCCGAACTAGTGACGATCATGAAGTGCTCGTCGTTGAACTTATACACCGTAATGTCGTCGACAATCCCGCCCTGTTCATTGCAGAGGCTGGAGTACCGGACCTGTCCCGGCTCCATGTCGTTTACTTCGTTCACGGTGAGGCGGCGCACCAAACGTTCGGCGCCCGGGCCCTTGATGTCTACCTCACCCATGGTGGAGAGGTCTTGCATCCCCACATTGGTTCGGACGTTGAGGTGTTCATCCATGGGAGAGGTATAGGAACTGGGGAAGAGGTAATCACCACCGCCCTTGATCATTTCGCGAGCGGACCGTAGATGCGCGTCATACAGGGGAGTTCTTCTCTCCTGCATCAACAACCTCCTCGCTCAACGCGAATATATGGCGCCCGAAACGCGAGGCTATACCGCGTGCCAACCTCAGGCGCGCCGAGGCGGTACTTCTTCGCTCAATCCTACCATGCCCGAGAAGGTTTGTGGACCACCAATGGGTACTGCCTGGTTATTTGGTTGCCCAGGGCGCGGCCCAGCCACTCACCGCTCGCGTCACGAAGGCCGGCGCGGGCTTAGTCGCGAAACAACCAACTCCTAGGGTTGTCGCTTCATCGCCACCACCGGAATTTTGCGGCTCGTCTTCGCCTGATACTCGGCGAACCCCGGATTCCGCGCCGCCCAGTCGCCGAAGATTTGATCCCGCTCCTCACCCGTGATCGGGGTCGCCTTGGCCGCGAAGGTTTCCGTCCCAACCTCCAGCTTCACCACGGGATGAGCCAGGAGGTTGTGATACCAGGCGGGATTCTCCGGGGCGCCGGCCTTGGAGGCAAACACGATCAAGCGGTCGCCATCCTTCGCGTACATGAGCGGCGTGGTGGTGTGGCGCCCGGACTTGGCGCCTGTAGTGGTGAGCAGCAGCAAGGGAGCGCCCGCGAACGGACCGCCGACCTTCCCCTCGTTAGCCCGAAACTCTGTGATGATCGCCGCGTTGAAGTCATTCGGTCCCGCCATGATTGAGCATCCTTTCCGCAACGGGTCCAGGAGCCCCAAGCGGCCTGGACCTCTACACGGCATCATAGCACGGCGGCTAGCCCTAGTCAGGTCGCGCGACATATTCCAACCCTATGGACGATGCGGAGCACTGCCGCGGTGGCGCATGCTGGGCACGAAGGTCTGGCCACCCCGCGGGCCGCCTTGCACGACAAGCAAGCGGGTGAGGAGGCATCTCATGTCTTCAGAGGCGGTCATAGATCAGGCAGGCACACCAAAGGCGCGGCACGTCTATGCGGTATTCGACAGCGCGGAACTGGCGCGCGCGGCGATTGACGCATCCGGAGGGCGGTGGCCGGAAGCGCGGATTCTGACCGAGCCCGAGGAGGCGGCTACCCTCCAGGGCAAGGGCGAATCGGTTGGCCTGAGGGAAAAGCTGGAGCGAGCGCTTAAGAGTTTCGGCGGCGAGACGAACGTGGCGGAGCGATACGCGCATCGTTTGAACACGGGAAACGCGGTCGCGGTGATTCCGGTAGGGAGCCGCGACGAGGCCGCGCGAATAGCGGAAGAACTGGGGCATCTCGGGGCCTACGACCTTGCGTATTTCGGCCCCTGGACCATGGAGTTTTTCCATCCCGATAACGCACGCCAGCGGGAGGTTCCGCCGCAAAGCGAGGGTGACACCACGGTCTAGCGGTCCTGGTGGCCTACACATAATCAAATTCTCTTCCAGGTGTGATTGGTTATGTGCATATGATGGACTGGTTTCCGAGAGCCGGAGCCGTAGGGCAATCGGGCCGCTCACGCCTGATCACCTTCTTGGTTCGGGAAACTTCCGGCGACGCCGGTCAAGTCTCCCGAAAATCTTCATCGCCACTAGCACAGTGAGAGACATTAGGTGTAGAGTGGGAGTACTTCGCCAGAGGACACGCCTCATGGCTCAGGCCGCGATAGTCTTTCCCAGGAGTGCAGGATGGCGCCCTCGATACGCTTGGATG
>JANWHO010000184.1 GCA_025450375.1 Chloroflexota bacterium | reverse complement strand
CGTGGCGAAAGAAGTTCGGGTGTACGTTTGACCACTGGCGGCGCTCGACGGCGTCCAGTGGCAGGGTGGCCGTGGGCCGATCGGCGGGATCGAGCGCCTCCAGGAAGGCCAGCGCCGCTTCCCGCAGCGGATCGGTGTCCACGGCCCCGCGCGCGGCACGAAACAGCCCGGGCACAATGCGGCCGTCCGAGGTGACGCCGCGCAGCGGCGCCTCCGACGCAGCGCGGCATTCTGCCACAAGGGCGTCGATCATATCCTGGAATGGCGGCACACCCACGGCCCGCGTCCGCGCCGACAGCTCCGGCCCGCCACGCAGCCCGAACGCAGTCCAGTCCTTCAAGTTAGACCCTCATCTCCGCACCACGCTACGGTACGTGGAGTACCAGGTCCGCTGCCAGCCCACCCGCGCCGGCCCGCGGCGGCCCGGAATCACACTGGTGGCGGGGAAGGCGGCCTCGTATTGGCGCTGCCGGTATGGTACGCGACTGGACACGAGTGGGCAACATCAGACCCTGGCATCAGACCGTACCCACTCCGCCGAGAGCCTTCCCAAACCGGCAGGGCTTCTCGCTGTGCTGCTCACGTCACTCAGAGCCATACTCTAGCAGCATGGCGGTACAACGCAGCGGCCAACGCCGTGGTCGGTGGTGGAATAGTTATGCAGCATAAGTAGCAATGACGCCTTCGCTCAGATATGTAGCCTTGGAAATACTGCTACTTGATCAGGAAGAAGAGCGGATGGCGCAGCCACGCATCGAAGGCTTCTACATCGAGGATCTGGAAGTACGGCTCCCGCGCCTGATCCTTGGTCTGGAAAAAGTTCAGTATTCTTCCCGGCAGCGGATATTTCTCATATTCCTGTAGCGGGAGTGGTAAGTCTGGCCTGTAGGTCCAATGGCCGGCGGGCGGCCATACAGGGCCTGGCATCGTTACCCAACCCCCGAACCGGTGTGCCAATTCAAGCGCGAGATGCCCGAGGATGCGGTCGACTATCGGCGGCTGGCTCACCATGGCGCTCATGATCATAGCGATCTGGGGATAATAGCCAAGATGGGCAATCCACTGGTCCCGCTCGTCCTCGTAGTTCCGCATGAATTCGGGAATGGGGAATGCTTACTACAGGACCGGCCATTCGGAACCTCGCATCAGACCAGTGCTTTGCCACGCGCCTTCGTGTGCTATTCCTGACCGCAGTCGGGGGATCAAGCACCAGGAAAAGATCACCACTGGCGCCGAGCTATTCAGACTGATCCTTGCTCCATCTTCGCCTCAAGCTCCGCCTTGGCCGCAGGCCATTCGCGATCCAGGATGCTGAACATGACCGACGAGCGGCGATAATTGCCCTTGACGATCCGGTGCTCGCGGAGCACCCCCTCGCGGACCGCTCCTAGCCGAGCAATCGCTTGCTGCGAGCGCGTATTCCGGAGGTCGGTCTTGAGCTGGACCCGGTTGGCGTCCAGCACCTCAAAGGCATGGCGGAGCAGGAGGTACTTCGCCTCGGTGTTGACCACGCTCCGCCAATGCTCACGGGCGATCCAGGTCCAGCCGATTTCCAGGCAGTGGTCGTGCGGGACGATCTCCATGTAGCGCGTGCTGCCAATGATTTTCCCGTCCGCCCGATGGATGATCACAAAGGGAACATCCACTCCGCGATCAGCGTTTTGCAGGGCCACGGTGATGAAGTGGCGGATATCGTCAACCGCGGTGGGGGTCTCGAAGGCCAGGTATTGCCACACTTCGTCGTTCTGGGCCACCGCGAACAACGCTTCCGCGTGCTCCATCCGGAGCGGTTCCAGGCGAACCACCTTCCCTTCCAGGATTACGTTCCGGTCAATCCGCATCGTCATCGTTGTTTTCCATTCTCATCAGGTCATCGCGCACCCGCACGACGACAAACTGGTCCCCTTTGTGCCATGAACCCGGCAGGCGAATCCCCGCCCCGCTGATCCGCACCACGGCGCGATCCTGGGTACCCGCCTCCACCTTGATCCGCTTAGGCCCCCGCAGGGTGGGCACCTCTACGTGTCCTCCCTCCAGGGCCTCGGCGGTCCCCAGGGGAAGATCCATCACGATATCGATCCCATTGCGGCGTAGTACGGGATCGGGCTCGACCATGATCCGGAGCAACAGGTCACCCCGCGGCCCATTCCGCGGCCCGACATCGCCGTCACCCTTCAGGCGGAGCACCTGGCCGTGGTCAACCCCCGGTGGGATATTCACGATCAGCGAGACCTGGCCATCGCGGCGCCCGGAGCTCGAACAGGTTGGGCAGGGCGGGTCGCCGATCACCCCACTCCCGTGGCAGTACCGGCATTCATCACCCAGCCTCCGAGTGCCCCCAGTCCCATTACAGCGCACGCAGCGGAGGGTAGCCCCGCCCTTTACCACCCCCATGCCCACGCATGCCACGCAGACTTCCCGCCGCGCCACCTCCACCCGCATCTCGACCCCGAATACCGCCTCGCGGAGCGAGACCTGGACGGTGAGCTCGACATCGGCCCCACGGAGCACCCCGCGCGACATCGCCGGAACAGCAGGACGGGGCGAGCGCATGGGCGTGCTTCCGCGCTGCCGCCGCCCCTCGTCGTAGAGACGGCGCCGGGCCGGATCGTTCAGCACGGTATAGGCGCTGTTGACCTGGGTAAAACGATCGGCGGCATCAGGCGCTTGATTAAGGTCAGGATGAAGGTGACGCGCCAAGGCCCGATAAGCACGGCGCACCTCCTGGGGATCGGCGGTGGGAGCGATCCCCAGGAGGTCATATAGGTTGCGGTTGGGCGGGCCGGCGTCACTCATACTTGGATCTCCAGTGTACCGCGGGATCGAACTCACTTGCACGGTAATGGTATAATGGTCTATCATATATACCATTGGAGGGAGCCAGGTGCAGGTTCACGGTCCGATCACCGCCGCTGCCTATGCCGGCGTGGCGGAACGCATTCGCCGCGCCATTCACCTGGGCGTCTATGTGTCGGGCGATCGGCTGCCGCCCGAGCGCGAGTTGGCGCCCGCGCTGGGGGTCTCCCGCACTACCCTGCGCGAGGCCCTCCGAGTCCTCGAGGGTGAGGGACTCCTCGAAAGTAGACGCGGGGCCGCCGGCGGAGCCTTCGTGCGCGAGGCGGGGCAGCCCGCCCTCGCGGATGGGAACCTCCTGGCCCAGGTGCGGGCCTTCGAGGATCTTCTGGACTTCCGTCTGGCCACCGAATGCGCCGCCGCCCGCCTGGCGGCCCAGCGCCGCTCCGAGCGCGACCTTCGCCTGATGAGCGAATCGCTCGAAGGGATCCGCCGGAACACCTCCATGGACCTGTTTCGGCGGGCCGATTCCACCTTCCACCTGGCGATTGCCGAGGCGGCGCGCAACCCGATGCTCCAGGCGGCGATCGAGGACGGGCGGGCCGCCATGTTCGCGCCCCTCGACTTGCTGGATTTCGAGGTGATGCGCACGAATGCCCTGGAAGGTCACCGCACGATCGTCAACGCGATCACCCTCGCCGACCCGGATGCGGCGGAACGAGCAATGGCGGCCCATATCGAGGACACCCGGCGCGAGTTGCGCCTGGTCACCGCCCTGGCCAAGGACAATGTCGTCTAAGGAGCACACCCACATGGAGAGCACCGCTATCGCGTTTATCAACGACCGCTATCTTCCAATTGCCGAGGCAAATCTCAACATCATGACTCATGCCCTCAATTACGGGACCGGAGTGTTCGAGGGAATACGCGGCTACTGGAACGCCGCCGAGGAACAACTCTTTCTCTTCCGCGCCCGCGAACACTACGAGCGCCTGCATGAGTCGGCGCGGATCATGGCCATCGCCCTCCCCTACTCCGTGGAGGATCTGTGTCGTATTTCCCTGGAGATCGTACGGCGCTCCGCGTTTCGCCAGGATATCTACCTGCGCCCGATCGCCTATAAGAGCGGACTGGGGATCGGGGTGGGGACAACCGGGGTGGCCGACGGCTTCCTCCTCTTCGCTACCCCGATGGGCAACTACGTGGACACCGAGCGCGGCCTCCGCTGTTGCGTCAGTTCCTGGCGCCGCACCAGTGACAACGCCATTCCGCCCCGCGCCAAGGTGACGGGCGGCTACGCCAACGCCGCCCTGGCCAAACACGAGGCGATCACCAATGGCTACGACGAGGCAATTATGCTGGCCGAGAACGGCGTGGTAGCCGAGGGCAGCGCCGAGAACCTGTTCATGGTCCGCCGAGGCGCCTTGATCACGCCGCCGACTAGCGACAACGTCTTGGAGGGGATCACCCGCGCCACTCTGATGGAGCTTGCCCACACCGAACTGGGCGTCCCGGTGGTGGAGCGGACCATCCAGCGCACCGAATTGTATATCGCCGATGAAGTGTTCTTGTGCGGCACCGGAGCCCAGATCTCGGGCGTCATCGAAGTGGATCGGCGACCGGTAGGCGGTGGAACGATCGGTCCAGTGACGGCGGCGCTGCAATCGCGGTACTTTGACCTGGTACACGGAGTGAGCCGTGACCACGCATCATGGCGGCTCGCGGTCTACGAACCCGCGCGGGTGTGAGGGTGACCGCGCCGGCCCGCCGGGGCACGGACAGGGAACGGCGGAACCAATGTACGGGGAAGGGGCCGCCAATGCCGGTCGACCCAACAGAGTTCCGCCGGACCATGGGCCTGTTCGCCACCGGGGTCACGGTGGTTACCGTGCGCGCGGGCGAGGAGATTCACGGCATGACCGCGAACGCGGTCACCAGCGTCTCGCTTGATCCGCTACTGGTCCTGGTGTGCGTGGATAGCCGGGCTCATATGCGAAACCTCATTCCCATGGCGGGGCGCTTCGCGATCAACATGTTGAGCGAGGATCAGCGACCGCTCTCCCGACAGTTCAGCGGGCGGGCGGGCCACCATGCGGATGTGATCTTTTCCGCGCTCGATGGGGTGCCAATCCTTCCCGACTGCCTCGCCACCCTGGTCTGTACCGTGGATCGGTTGGTGGATGCCGGCGATCATGTCGTGGTGTTTGGCCGCGTGGACACGGTGGCCCGAGCCGCGACCGGAGGACGGCCCCTGGTTTTCTACGCCGGGGACTATCAGCGGCTGGCGCTGGGCGCCCGCATTCGGCGGATGGAGCGGGAGCGGCAGTCCCGACACGAGGCGCTCAAGCGCATCGCGGACAGCATGGCGAACGGGGTGAGCGTGGATGAGGTCTTCGACACCTTTGCCCAGGAAATGCGTGACCTGATCGCTCACGACGCGGTCACCGTGACCCTCCTGCGCGATGACGGGCGCCTGGAGCGATTCGCCCTCGCGACCGCCGATCGGATCGGCCCCCGACCGGGCGAGTTCCAGAATCTCGATCAGTCCGCCGCCGGGTTGGCCGTACGGACAGGCGGGACGATCTGGACCGCGGACATGGCGGCCGACCCTCGTTTCCACGGAGCCAACGACCGGCGCTGGATCGCCGAAGGGTTTCGTAGTTTTATTTCCGCCCCCTTGCGCGCCAGAGGCCGGGTCATTGGGGCCCTGAACGTGTTGAGCCGCAACCCCGACCGCTACGCCGTCCACGAGATCGCCCTGGTGGAGGCAATCGCGGGCCAGATAGCGATCTTCCTCCATGCCATGGATCTGGATGCGCGCCTCCGTGACCTAACGGCCAGCGACGGCCACCGCCCGCGGGGCGCGGATACCACTACTCCATCAATCGTGTAGTACTGGAAGGAGAGCCGAATGACGGTTTTGCGTGGGTCCATTACCCCGCTGGTAACCCCTTTCAAGCAGGGGTCCGTGGACGTTGAGGGCCTCGAACGCCTGGTGGAATTCCAGATCAGCGGCGGAAGCCACGGAGTAGGAGTCACCGGCACCACCGGTGAACCAACCTCGCTGACCATGGAGGAACGGGAGCTGGTGATCACCACGGCGGTCCGGACGGCCCGTGGACGAGTGCCCGTGCTGGCCGGGACCGGCTCGGTGAACTTCCAGGAGACCGTTCACCTTACCCGCTTTGCCCAGGAGGCCGGCGCCACCGCCGCCCTGGTGATCGTGCCCTACTATTGCCGGCCCACCCAGGTGGGCCTCTACGAGCATTTCCGCCAGGTGGCCGACTCCGTGCCCGGATACCCTATCATGCTCTACAACATTCCCGGACGGAGCGCCGTCAACCTGGAACCCGCGACCATGGCCCGCTTACGACGCGACTGTCCCAACATCTTCGGGGTGAAAGAGGCCAATACCGACTTCGCCCAGATCAGCCGCGTGCTGCATGCCTGTGGCCGTGACTTCGGGGTCTACAGCGGGATCGAGACCCTCTGCTTCCCCATGCTCGCCCTGGGTGGGGCCGGACACGTCAGCGCCACCGGCAACCTCCTCCCCAAAGAGGTGGCCGACCTCTACAACCTCTGCGAGGAGGGGCGCTGGAACGAGGCGCGGGATCTTCATTATTGGCTCTTTGAGATCAATGAAGCGTTGTTCATCGAAACCAATCCCGGTCCGGTCAAGGCGGCCCTGGGGATGATGGGCCTGATCTCGCCTGAACTTCGTCTTCCCCTGGCCGCGGTCAGCTCCGCGACCGAGGATCGCCTACGCACCGTGCTGGCCACCTACGGCCTCCTTCCGGGCGCGAACTCATGAAGCGGACGCGTTTCCAGGTTGCGGGCACGACCTATCACGGCCTCTGGCAGGACGGGCGGCTCGTGGATGCCTCGGGCGCGACCTATGCCGAGGACGCCGTCACCTGGCTGCCCCCCCTCCAGCCCGGCACGATCATCGGTCTCGCCCTCAACTACCGGGACCACGCGGAAGAGCTTGGCCTGCCTTTGCCCGAGAGCCCGGTCCTGTTCATCAAGGCCCACAACACCCTGGTGGGCCACCGGGCCCCGGTGGTGGCCCCGACCGGCGTCCAGTACATGCATTACGAGGCGGAACTGGGGGTGGTGATTGGCCGCGAGGGCCGGCGCATCAGCCGAGCCGAGGCCATGGCTCATGTCGGCGGCTATACCATCGTCAACGACGTGACCGTCCGCGATTTCGTGACCAACATGTATCGACCGCCGATCAAAGCCAAGGGCTTCGACACCTTTGGTCCGATCGGACCCTGGCTGGTTGAGGATGAGATCACCAACCCCCACTCCCTCGGAGTGCGGACCTACGTCAACGGTGAGCTACGCCAGCAGGGCAACACCAACGACTTGATCTTCGATATTCCGGCCATTATCGAATACATCAGCGAGTTCATGACCATCCGCCCCGGCGACATCATCCTGACCGGCACCCCGAAAGGGATCTCGCACATTTACCCAGGAGACACGGTGCGGATCGAGATCGATGGCCTGGGGGCTCTGGAGAATCCGATCATCGCCGACGAACACGGGGAGGGGAGACAACGATGACTACCAGTACCGCCATTCCCACCGCCCCGGTGGAGCACTTCATTGGCGGCCAATATCGCCAATCCGAGGGTGAGCGGTTCGCCACCCTCAATCCCGCGACCAATGAGCCGATCACCAGCGTCCCCTCCGGGACCGCCGCCGATATTGATGCCGCCGTGCGGTCGGCCCGCGAGGCGTTCGACCACGGCCCATGGCCGCGGATGAGCGCCAGGGAGCGCGGCGGCTTTCTGCGTCGTCTTGGAGACCTGATAGCGGCACATACGGACCAGTTGGCCGAATTGGAGACCCTCGACACCGGGGTGCCGATCAGCCAGACCCGCCATGCGCTCATCCCCCGTGCCGCCGACAACTTCCACTTCTTCGCCGATCTGGCGCCGAAGCTCCAGGGCGATCTCTATCCGGTTGAAGGAGAGTTCCTCAACTACACCACCCGATATCCGGTCGGAGTGGCGGGACTGATCACGCCCTGGAACGCCCCGTTCATGCTGGAAACCTGGAAAATCGCCCCGTGCCTGGCGGCAGGGAATACCGCCGTGCTCAAGCCGGCCGAATGGTCGCCGCTCACCGCCAATGCCCTGGGCGCCCTGGTGGCCGAAGCGGACTTCCCACCAGGAGTACTCAATATCGTGCAGGGGCTGGGAGAAACGGCGGGCGCGGCCCTGGTGGCCCACCCTGGGGTGCAGTTGATCAGCTTCACCGGTGAAACCACCACCGGGCGCGAGATCATGCGGAACGGGGCCGCCACCCTCAAACGCCTCTCCATGGAATTGGGCGGCAAGTCGCCGGTGATCGTCTTCCCCGATGCCGACCTGGACCGGGCGCTGGACGCGGTGGTGTTCGGCGTTTATTCTCTGAACGGTGAACGCTGCACCGCGAGCAGCCGCCTTCTGCTGCATCGCGACATATACGATACCTTCAGCCAAAAGCTGATCGAGCGGGTGAAACGGATTCGGGTGGGCGACCCTTTCGACCTGCGGACCGAGGTAGGGCCGCTGATCCACCCCGAGCACGCGGCGCGGGTCCAGCAGGGCCTGGCCCGAGGAATCGCCGAGGGGGCGCGGCTGGCGGCGGGCGGTGAGATGCTTTCCGGACCAGGGAACTTCCTCCAACCAACTCTCTTCCTGGACGCCACCAACCAGATGCACATTGCCCAGCAGGAGATCTTCGGCCCAGTCCTGACCGTGATACCCTTTACGGACGAAGAGGAGGCAATTCGCCTGGCCAATGATGTCCGCTACGGCCTGGCCGCCTATGTGTGGACCGGGAACCTGTCCCGTGGTCATCGGATCGCCGGCACCTTGCAATCCGGCATGGTGTGGGTCAACTCGCAGAACGTGCGCGACCTCCGCACCCCGTTCGGCGGCGCCAAGGAAAGCGGAATCGGCCGCGAGGGCGGCGAGCACAGTTTCCATTTCTACTGCGAGACCCGCACCGTGCATGTGGCGCTGGGTGAGCATCGCATTCCCCGCTTCGGAGTGGAAGCATGAGCGCAGGCTCCGCTATCCTCCGCGACCCACCACTACCGCCGATTCACGTCCTCCGCTCCGGCCACGTCGAATATCTGGTCACCGACCTACAGGTGGCCCGCCATTTTTATGTCACCTTGCTCGGCTTCGTGGAGACCGCGGCCGACGAGGATGCGCTCTATCTCCGCTGCCTGGAAGAGCGGCAGCATCACAGCCTGATTCTCCGCCGGGCACGCGAGCCGGGTGCGGGACACATCGCCTTCCGGGTGGCCGCGAACGAGGATCTGCCACGCGTTGCCGAACTCGCCGAGCGGCAATCGCTCCCCTATCGCTGGTTGGAACGTGAGGAGGAGCGCGGCTACGGCAAGGCCATCCGGGTGCAAGATCCCTCGGGGTTGCCAATCGAGTTTTACCACGAGATGGAGCCTGTCCCTCGCCTCTTGCAGCAGTACCACCGGCATGGACCGGTGCAAATCATGCGCCTGGATCACTTCAATTGCCAGGTACAGGATGTTAGCGCCGCCGTCGCCTGGTATCAGCGCGAACTCGGCTTCCGGGTCTCTGAGTACACAGTAGCGGAGACCGGCGAGGGCGATCGCCTCTGGGCGGCCTGGCTGCACCGGAAGCAGACCGTACACGACCTAGCCCTGATGAATGGGATCGGGCCGCGTCTCCATCACGCCGGCTTCTGGCTCCCCGACGCCATGGCGGTCATCCGGGCCTGCGACGTGCTGGCCGCCGCCGGCTACCATCAAGCAATCGAGCGCGGCCCCGGCCGCCACGGTCTCACCAACGCGCTTTTTCTCTATCTCCGCGACCCGGATGGGAACCGCATCGAACTGTATGCCAACGATTATCTGACCGCCGACCCCGACGCGGAGCCCATCCGCTGGACCCTGGACGATCCCCGGCGGGCTACCTTCTGGGGCCATGCGGCCCCTCCCTGTTGGTTCGCGGAAGCGATGGCGGTGCGGTCGATCAGCGGCGACGGGTTCATGCCCCAACGCGAGCCGCCAATGCGCGACCGTCCCGATCATGTGACCTGACAATCCGCACCTATGACCATTCCGTCCGAACCCCTTTAGTCACCGAAGGAGATCCAGATGCCCGCCGTCACCGGCGCCGACTATCTGTACCGGCTCAAGCACACCCAGGGCGAGGTGTGGCTGGAGGGTGAAAGAGTTCAGGATGTCACCGCCCACCCGGCTACCCGCAACGGCGCCCAGTCAGTCGCCCGCCTCTACGACCTGCAGCACGAGCCGGAGTTGCGCGACACCATGACCTACGTCTCCCCCACCAGTGGCGAGCGGGTAGGGATGAGCTTCTTGACCCCCACCTCCACCGAGGATCTGGCGCGGCGTAGCCGCATGTCATTGGTCTGGGCGCGGCAAAGCGGCGGCATGATGGGCCGCGCTCCCGATTATATGAACAGCAGCTTCATGGCCCTTGCCGCCGCCGCCTCCTATTTCGCCGCCAATCGGCCCGAGTTCGCGGACCATGTGCGCGCCTATTTCGAGCACATCCGCGAAAACGACCTCTGCCTCACCCACACGCTGATCAATCCGCAAGCTAACCGGAGCGTGGGGGCCAGTCAGCAAGCCGACCCCTTCCTGGCGGCTGGAGTGGTCCGGGAATCGGACGGCGGTCTGGTGATCCGCGGCTGTAGGATGCTGGCCACCCTGGCTCCCTTCGCCGACGAGCTT
>JANWHO010000183.1 GCA_025450375.1 Chloroflexota bacterium | reverse complement strand
GCACTACCTCCGCTTCTGGCACAACGAACGCGGACTCGCTTACACCGCCCTCCGCTATGGCAATGTCTACGGTCCGCGCCAGGATCCCAACGGTGAGGCCGGGGTGGTGGCGATTTTCGTCAGCCGCTTCCTTAGCCGACAGGGAGTCACTATCTTCTGGGACGGCGATCAAACCAGAGATTATGTCTATGTGGGCGACGTGGCACGGGCCAATCTGCTGGCGCTCACCACCGCCGATCAGGAGCGGCTGTGTATCGGGACCGGCGTGGAAACATCGGTGAACGACCTGTACCGGGGCCTGGTGGAACTCACTGGATTCGAGGCGCCGATCGACTGGCAGCCGCGGCGGCCCGGCGACCCCCGCGCCAACCGTTTCGACCCCGCCCGCGCCGCCGCGCGGCTGGGCTGGCGGCCAGAAGTCTCGTTCAGCGAGGGGTTGGGCAAGACCGTGGAGTGGTTCAAGGAACATGTCTCATGAGTACATCCGCCCTGGTCCCGCGCCCCCTTGGCCACACCACTCTCCGCGTTCCCGCGCTCTGCATTGGCGCCGCCGCCCTGGGCAATATGCCCGAAGCCTACGTTTATGAGGTGGCGGAGGAGCAGGCCCTGGCCACCATCCGCGCGATCCTTTCCGGCCCAATTCCCTTTCTCGACACCGCTTCCATCTATGGCGAGGGTGAAAGCGAGCGGCGCATCGGCAGCGTCCTGCGCGAAATTGGCGGCCTGCCGGACGGCTTCGTCCTGGCCACCAAGGCCGACCGCGACCCGCGCACCAACGACTTCAGCGCCGGCACCATTCGCCGGGGAGTGGAACGCAGCCTGCGGCTGCTCGGACTGGAACGCTTGCAGTTGGTCTACCTGCACGATCCCGAACGCGGTGATTTCACCGAACTCACCGGCCCCGGCGGCGCCGTGGAAGCGTTGCGGCGCTGCCAGGACGAGGGGCTGATCGGCGCTCTGGGGGTCGCCGGTGGACCCATCTCGCTACTTCTCCGCTACGCCGAGCTGGGCCTGTTCGAGGCGGTGCTCTCGCACAACCGCTACACCCTCCTCAACACCAGCGCCAACCCCCTCTGGGACCTGTGCCGGAGGCGGAACATCGCCGCGATCAACGCCGCCCCTTATGGCAGCGGTATCCTGGCCAAGGGCACCGTCGCCTGGCCGCGCTACGCCTACCAAGGCGCCGAGGGTGAGTTGCTGGAGCGCGCCCGCGCCCTGGAAAGCATCTGCGCCCGCCACGGGGTGCCGCTGGGCGCCGCCGCCTTGCAATTCTCCACCCGTGACCCGCGGATCACCAGCACCATCGTGGGGATCACCAAACCGGAGCGGCTGGCCGAAACCGTCGCCTGGGCCGAGCAGCCAATCCCCGACGCCTGCTGGGAAGAGCTGGCCACGATAACGCCCACCAGCGAGGACCCGGAGGAGCACCGCTGGAGTAGTTGACCGCGCCAACTTCCTCCCGCGCTATTGCTTCAGGAGTCAGGCTTCCGCTCCCCGCGGTAGCCCCGGCCAGCGCTTCGCGCATCGTCCGCGCCCCTTCTGGCTGATCGGCTGGTGTCCTAACGCTTGCTCATCGCGCCTCATCAAGGGCATCTAACCTTTTTTATTCACGGGCGGCCCGTGCGGGTAGCGAGGAGGTGCCAGAGCGGCTCGCCGGGATGGGAGCTGGCGAGGTGCAGCGAGAGGCCGGCGAGGCGGCTGCGGAGCCAGCCACCGATCTTGATCAGGCGCAGGCGCAGGGTGCCCAGTTGGAGGTGGGGCACCTGCAGATGGGCCAGCCAGCGGCGGAGGGTATCCAGCAGCCAGTAGGCCGCCCCATGCAGCAGGAGGCGGAACTGGTTGGCCCAGAAGCGATGGCAACTCAGGCGGTCGGCGAAGCAGTCCTCCTTGAGGTCCTTGATGCACAGTTCGGGATGGTCGCCGCGTTGGGTGTACCAGGCGTAGAGCGCCGCGGGCTCGTCGGAGCGGGTGGTGAGGACGAAGCGGAGGTTCAGACCCTTGGCCAGCGCTTCGGCCTTGATGACGACCCGGCGTGCGGTGGGCCAGGAGCTAGCCTGATAGGGCGTCTCGGCGAAGAGCCGGGCCTTCTCGCCGGTCTGGGCGCGCTGCCGGGCAGCCTGGGCGGCCAGGGGCGCGGCGAGGGCGAGAAGCCGCGCGTTGCTGGCCAGGCCGATGGTATACGCGAGGTGCTCCGTCTCCAGATAGGCATAGAGCGCCGGGGCGGCGAAGCCGGCATCGGCGCGCACCTCGATGACGACCGCTGGCCAGCGCGCCCGAATGGCCCGCACCAGCCGGCGCAGCACGGCGAGGGCGCCCCGGCTGGCGTGGCAGGTGCCCGGCCGCAGCACGGCGGTGATCAGTTGTCCGGTCGTGCCGTCGAAGACCAGCAGCGGGTGATACATGTGTTGGCGGTAGTAGCCATGATACGCTACCCCTTCTTGCTGGCCGTGGGCCGGGTCGTCCGTCCCATCCAGGTCCAGCACGATGGTGGTGGGCAGGCCGTCGCGTTCCCGCTCCTGGAGGTAGACCTGCACCAGCGCCGCCGCCAGACGGTAACAGCTCTGGGCATCCACCGCGTTCTCCAGCCGTGAGAGCGTGGGCTGGCTGGCCAGATCCGTCCCCGTCGGCAGCCGGCCACAGACCAGCTTGAGCAGGGGATCGCCGCGCAGGGTGTCCGCGTCGTCTTGGTCTTCATAGCCACAGGCAATCTGGAACACCCGCTGGCGGACCAGCGTCTCCCGACTGTGGCGCACCGGTCCATGGCGCCATTCGGGGACCTGACTGGCCAGCCTGGCACACAGCCCAAGGGCGTGGTCCGCTTCCGCCAGCCAACACAGGCCGCCATCACTGGTGAGTTGGGGACCATCACCGCGCGCCTGGACGGACGCGGCGGCCAGGGCAAAGGCGATAGACTCTGACATGAGGCATCTCCCGGGCTAGGCGTTGTGGTTGATACCTTCAGCCTATCCGTCCGCGAGATGCCTCGCTCTTTGTCTCCCCCTATGAATAATTCAGGCTAACAGCACGAGGACTTGTGCCTCAAGCACTGGTAGGTCGGTAAGGACAGTACGCCAAACAAGATGGAGATCCACCTCGAAGTAACCATGGGTCAGGCGGTTGCGCATGCCATAGATAACCGGCCAGGGGATCTCCGGGTGTGCCGCGGCAAACGCAGGATCCGCGCGCTCCACATTCCTGGCGGCCTCGCCAATGACTGCGATATTACGAACCACCGCGTCCTGCGTTTTCTCATCCCGCAGGAAATCCTCCTCATTACCAGACGAGATATAGCGCCGACAGCGCGTGATCGCCTCCAGCATGTGTCGAAGATAGGCGACGACACGCGAAGATGACTCAGCGCTCATACCGGCGCCGCCTCGGCCAGTATCCGGTCACGGAAGGCGGGCGAGAGAAAATTGGGAGTCAAGACGTCTACTCTCACGCCAAGGAGCGCCTCCGCCTCAAGTTGGAGAGCCGCCAGATCCATCAACGTGGTCTGCGGTGTCGGGTCCACCAGCAGATCAAGGTCGCTGTCCTCGGTATCGTTCCGGCGAAGAGCGGAGCCAAACACACGGGGATTCTCTACACGGTGCCGGGCCACGAGCGCCCGTAGATTATCGCGATGCGTCTCAAGGGTGCCTGAGGGACGCATGGGCTCCTCCATCTCATGTAACACGCCACATCACGAGCATACCATGCCGGCCTGCTCCCTCAGGCTATTTTCCCCTGCCCGGTCCCACCTCCTACACTGAATCCTATGCGCGTCATTGCTACCGCCGGCCATATCGACCATGGGAAGTCCGCCCTCGTCACCGCGCTGACCGGGATCGATCCAGATCGCCTCCCCGAGGAGAAGGCGCGGGGGATGACCATTGATCTGGGCTTTGCCTGGCTCGATCTGGGTGACGGCCAGGTGGCCGGGGTGGTGGATGTGCCGGGCCACGAGCGCTTCATCCGCCACATGCTGGCCGGGGTAGGGGGGATCGATCTGGCCGTGCTGGTAGTGGCCGCGGACGAGGCGGTGATGCCCCAGACCCTGGAACACCTGGCCATCCTCGACCTCCTGGGGGTGCGCCACGGGGTGGTGGCGATCACCAAGCGCGACCTGGTGGACGACGAATGGCTGGCTCTGGCAACCGAGGAGGCGCGCGGGGCGCTGGACGGCACCAGCCTGCACGGAAGCCCAATCGTCCCCTGCAGCAGCCGAACCGGCAGCGGCCTGCCCGAGCTGCGGGCGGCCATTGCCGGCGCCCTGGCCCTCACGCCCGCGCGGCCCGATCGCGGACGGCCCCATCTGCCCATCGATCGGATCTTTACTCTTGCGGGGCACGGGACGGTGGTCACCGGCACCCTGCTCGATGGCGCCCTCAACACGGGCCAGGAGGTGGAGGCGGCTCCCGGTGGCCGGCGCTACCGGATCCGGGCCTTGCAATCACACCACCACAAGCTGGAACGGGCTGATCCGGGGCGGCGAGTGGCGATCAATCTTACCGGGGCCGCCGTGGAGGACCTGGCGCGGGGGATGGTGATCTGTCTTCCCGGCGCCGTCCCCTCCGCCACCTATCTGGATCTCAGGCTGCGGGCCGTGCGCGGGAAGTCCCGCGCCCATGGCGGCGAGAAGGCGCTGCTGGTCCACAACCAGCGGATCACCTTGCATACGGGGGCGGCGGAAATGCAGGGGACGGTGCGCCTGCTCGACCGCGACGCCCTGCGCGAGGGGGACGAAGGCTGGGCGCAGGTGCGGCTCGACGCCCCGCTGGCGGCGTCGCGCGGCGACCGCTGCGTCCTCCGCATCCCCTCGCCCGCCGCCACGGTAGCGGGTGGAACCATCGTAGCGATCAACCCCTTGCGTCATCGCCGCTTGCATCCAGGCACCCTGAAGCGCCTGGAGACCCAGGCCGGCGCCACGCCGGAGGAACGGATCCTCGAGGCACTGGCGGCTGGTCCCGCCGACACCCGTGCCCTTGCCGCCCGTGCCGACCTGCGGGGGGAGGAGGCCGCCGAGGCACTCACCATCCTGGCGAGTGCCGGCCAGTTCGTGCCGCTAGCGGCCGTGCGCGGCCGCCCCCGGCCTCAGCCGGCTCGGCCCTTCCATCCGGCCTCGGCCGGAGGTCCTATTTCAGCACCGTCAGCACCGATTCAGCCGGACCCAGACGGCCCCGTCCCTGCCATCCGGCCTCAGCCGGAGATCTTGGCAGGCCCGTGGACTACTCCGGCCTGGCTTGACGACGCGGCGCATCGGGCCTTGGCGGGGCTGGCCGACTACCACCGCCGCTACCCTCTCCGTCGCGGTATGCAAGGCGAGACGCTGCGAGAGAGTCTTGGGCTGGCCCGAGGACCCTGGGCCGAGCTACTGGGGCGATGGCGCGCCGAGCGGCTGCTTGACCGTGAGGGGAGCATCCTCTGGGCGCCCGACCACGAAGTAAGGCTGGACCCGCAACGAGAACGGGTGGCGGCGGCGCTGATCGCCAGGCTCTCCGCCCAACCCTATGCCCCTGGCGAGGATGGGAGCGGCATCGATCCAGAGTTGCTGGCCGCTCTCCTGGAACGCCGCGACCTCGTGCGTCTGGGCGATGGCGTGCTGCTGCTCCGCGCGCCCTACGACGAAATGCGGGAGGCGGCACTGAGCATGATTGATCGGGAAGGAATGGTGACCGTGGCTATGCTTCGCGACCGCTTCGGAACCAGCCGGAAGTATGCGCTGGCCCTACTGGAGCACCTGGATGACCTGCACCTGACTCGGCGCGTCGGCGACGGTCGTGTGCGCGGCCCGGCTATGAGCGCGGGCGGGCGCTGAGGGAGCGGGCGAGCGGCGAATAGCCATGCGGGCGGACGGCGTGGAACGCGGCACGATGGGACGGGATTGACGCGGGGTGACCGGCTGGTGGCGAACCGGTACCGGGCGCGGCGCCGCCGGCTGCGGCACGGGGGTTTGGCGCGCGACCGGACGGCGCTCAGCGTTCAGGCTCCGGTGCGCCCCCAGGAGGAATACACCTCCCACGGCCGTGGCCACGGCGAGCACCAGCATCAGATCACCAGAGAAGACCGCGAGTAGGAGCGCGAGCACCAAGAAGGCCACGCTGCCCGCCTTGAATCCTCCGCTTCCCAGTTGTGGTGCTTCCATCAACGTGTCTCCCCTTTTGCTTGCTGTAATGATCGCATATGCGCGATCATTCCGCAAGGGACGCGCTATGGCCATCTTAGGTCATCCGAGGTTATCCCTCCCTGAGCTATCGTATCGTGTGTTCAGCGGTATACTAGCAAAGGCGCGCCGCGGCTGTTCGCATGGCCGAGTGGAGGCGTACGCCGCGTCCAGAGTTGGCCCCCAGGAGCTTCATGGCCCGGATCGGTATCAACGCGCAGCTTCTCAGCTTCAGCCGCTCCTACCGGAACGCCGGCAGTTCCGCTTATATTTATCAGCTACTCCAGCACTTGCCCTCGATTCCGAGCCCTCATCGGTACATCGTCTTCACCAACGCCGACCGCGCCGGCCTGCGCGCCACCGGAGAGCGGCGCTTCCACCT
>JANWHO010000182.1 GCA_025450375.1 Chloroflexota bacterium | reverse complement strand
TGGCTGGTGGTTCACCGCGGACGACGCCCGCGTCAAACTCAAGCGCCTCTCCCCGTCAATTTTGCTGGCACGGAGTATTAGAGCGTACGCCCCACCGCGCCGGCGATTGCCCTCACCTGGACCACCAGCTCGGCGAATCGAGCCGACTTGAGTGACTGCCTGCCGTCCGAACGGGCGGCTTGTGGATTAGGGTGTACCTCGACAATCAGCCCATCGGCGCCGGCGGCGATTGCCGCGCGGGCAATGGGGGTGACCCAGCGCCATTCACCGGTGCTGTGGCTGGGATCAAGCACCACGGGGAGATGGCTGAGTTCCTTCAGGATAGGGACGGCGTTAATGTCGGTCGTGTTGCGGGCCGCGTCCTCGAAGGTCGTGATGCCCCGCTCGCAGAGCACGACCTGGTCATTTCCCTCGCAGAGCACGTATTCCGCCGCCATCAGCAGATCCTTGATCCGGCAGCCGGGCCCACGCTTTAGCAGAACGGGGCGTTTGCTCTGGCCCACCGCCCGGAGAAGGGTGAAGTTCTGCATATTGCGGGCCCCGATTTGCAGCATCTGGGCATGGCGGCAAATTAACTCCACGTCGTGGGCGTCCATGACCTCGGTGACCACGGGGAGCCCGGTCGCGGCCCCCGCCTCGGCCAGTAACTTCAGTCCTGGTTCTCCCAGGCCCTGGAAGCTATGGGGCGAGCTCCGCGGTTTGAACGCGCCTCCACGGAGCACCCGCGCCCCCGCTTCCTTCACGGCCTGGGCGGCCTCATGGATCTGGGTCTCCGACTCCACGCTGCAAGGCCCCGCCATGATCACGACTCGCATGCCGCCGATCAACACCCCGCCCACGTCCACGATCCGGTCCTCGGGCTGATACTGGCGCGACGACAGCTTGAAGGGAGCGGAGATCAAATCGACCCGCTCCACGCCAGGCAGGTTCTCGAACTGCTCCAGCAACTCCACCTTGTCGATGTCTACTTCGCCCAGAACCGCGATCACCTTGCGCTCGACCCCGTCGTTGACGTGAGGCCGGAACCCGCTGGTCGTCACTCGTTCCAAAACCGCGCCTAATTGGCCGGCTGACGCCCCAGCCTCCATCACGATTACCATCGATGCTGCTCACTCTCACGTAGGGGACACTACCACAGGCCCTCGCGGGCCGTGTACAGTCTACCATTCCGCGGAGCGGCGCTGCTTAGCGGGGCAGCGGATCGTGAAAGACCCCCTGGACCGAGGCGCCTCGTCCCACCGCCGTCAAACCCTCACTGATGGACGGCCAGGCGCTGGGGGGAAGGGTTCCGATGACCCGAATGTTGTTCAGGGGCGGGCTCCATTTGGCCACTCCGCGATCGGCGCCCTCGGCCAGCCAGAGCCACTGATCGGCGCGGAGATGCGGGACCAACTCCTGCCGCCGGGCCCGGAGGTCGGCGGTCGGGGTACACTCCATGTCCGCCAGTTCGTCCGTGGTGAGGGGGATCAGCACCCAGAAGGTGGCGAGCCAGCGGCCAGTACCGGGCTCCCGCTCCTCGCCGCCGAAGATCGCCACGAAATGACCGCCGCACCGGCGGTGGGTGACCGTTTGGTGGAGCGGATAGTCGGTGAATTTGAGAGGCATCCGTTCCTCGAAGTGGCTGAGAAAAGGACCAATGGCCATGCGCTTCGCGCGTTGCAAACAACAAGCCATGGTAGATCCCTCTCTCGTGAGTGCGTGCCGATGTGGTCGTCAGCCTCGGAGGCGCGACACACGCCAAAACGGTGGGCAGTGGTCCCTGTCTCCAGCCCATTGTGATTCAGAGGCGTCGTCTCGTCTATTCCCTAAATGGGTACACCCATCTGGGGGAACTCATTGGGGACGCGCGCAGACGGTTGCCAGCCAGTCGGCGGTCGCGCTGTCGTTGTTTGGTTGCCAGTCGTGAGCTCCTACCCTCGTAAAGGTCAGTTGCCTGAGGGCCGAGACGCCTTGCAGGCCAAGCTCAATGGTGCCGGAGCCGATGAAGTTTGGGCGCGCTTGGTCAATAGGGAGGCGGAAGGTTCGCGCCCATGCCTCGGCCACGGTCGGACCGCCGTGGCCGTCCGCCACGCAGGCCGGGCTGGCCAGAAGGTCTCGGAGGTCGGAGGCTCGCGTGCTTCGCGGACGATTCTCGAAGGCCCAGCCGCCCAGGATGATCGTGATGATGCTCACCGCGACCAGTGCGTCTCGTGTCTTGCTCATCCTTCTATCGTAGCGCCCGCGACGGTTCCCGCGGCGGCCGCGCGCCCACGTAGCGGGCGCGCGGGCGAATCATCCGATCGACCTGATACTCCTCCATGGCATGACCGATCCAGCCGATCGTCCTGCTCAGTGCGAATAGAGCGTTGGCCCCCCCGGGCGGCAGGTGAAGCGCCTCCGCCAGGGTAACCAGGCCGAACTCCACATCCGGGCGCTCGTGAAGCAGCTCCCAGGCAGACGCGACCACGGCCAAAGAGAGCGCGATGGCCTCGTTACCCGGCCTGGCCAGGGCGGTTAGTTCCAGGAGCACCCTCCCGCGGGGATCGCCCTCGGGAAAGAGCGCATGGCCGAAGCCGGGCACCGGCTCCCCGCGCCGCAGCCTTTCGGTCACCACGGCGCGGGCCCGGTCCGGAGTGCCCACCTCACGGAGCAGTGCCTGAATCCGCGCTCCCCGGCCGGCGTGTTTCGCTCCTCCCAACGCGGCGAGCCCGGCCGAGACCACGGCATAGGGACTGGCGGCGGCGGACGCCACGCAGCGGGCCGCGAAGGAGGTGACGTTCAGTTCCTGGTCGGCGCAGAGTACGAGGGCGGCACTGAAAAGCCCGCGCGCGTCCGAGGAGCCAGGGGTCCAGCCGTGGGCCAGAGCCTCCGCGATTCCGTCAGCCGCCCGCTGTTCCCCTACCGCGATGGTGGTGAGGAGCTGAAGGATCCGCGCGCCCGTGTGGGGTACCGCGCCAGGCCGGAGGTCGTAGGCGGAGGGATCATCCGCGGCGGCAAGGGGGAGGACGACCGCGAACCGGTCCGCGATCTCCAGGCCCTCGCATTCCCAGGCCACCGCCGCGCATCGAGGCGGAAGCGGCCCCGTGGCTGAGGTGAAGAGCGTGGACCCGGCGGCAAGGTCCCCCGCCCAGATCAAGGCCGCTACCTCCTCGACCGAGCGGTCACGGGCCAATTCCAGGGCATCGTGACCCCGGTAGTAGAAGGTATGGGTATCAGGCAGGGTAATCGAGGATTCGAGGACCGGTGACCCCCAGTGCAGCGCCTCCGCCGCCGCCCGCGCCGGATCGCGCCGCAGTTCCTTCCGTTCCTGGAGCCGGCGCACATCCTCGGCGTGGTAGCGGCGGGCCCGTGCCCCATCCTGGACGCCCCCGGCCTGGGAACGGATTAAGCCTCGGCTGACGTAGGCGTACAGGGTGGGAACGCTCACTCCGAGCGCCGCCGCCGCCTCGCGAGCCGAGAAATAAGGTTCGCCCGCCATCATTCGATTCCTCTCGGGACCTTGCTAACCAGGTAAGCATAGCATATATTGATTTACTCATCAAGATTGACAATGTGTACGGATGTCCGTAGACTCGATGAAGGAAGAATGCCCCGGCCGAGAGCGCGTACCCCGACCGCCCTCCATCGTGGGATACTAGTACGGTTAGAGCCATCCGTCGGACCCGGCCACTCCCCGTGGCCAGAGTCCGGCTCACGCGGAAAGAGAGACCCGCCAGTGGGACAGAATGCCAACCCCTTCGGCACGCGCGCCAGTCTGCCAGGCGCCGCGGACGAGACCATCTATTACAGCCTTCGCGCTCTTGCCAACCAGGGTGTGGCGGATGTCGGCCGCCTCCCCTTCACGGTAAGGGTGCTGTTGGAAAACGCGCTCCGCCACTTTGGCGATGGCCTTCTCCGCGAGGAGGATGTGCTGAACCTGGCCCGCTGGAATCCCGCCGCTCCTACTGGCAGGGAGTTCCCCTTTACCCCTGGCCGCGTGGTCATGCAGGACTTCACGGGCGTTCCGGGGGTGGTGGATCTGGCGGCCATGCGCTCCGCCGTGCAACGAATGGGCGGCGATCCCAGCCGCATCAATCCCCTGGTCCCCGTGGATCTGGTGATCGACCACTCGGTACAGGTGGATGTATTCCGCTCCACCGGCGCCGTGGCCGCCAACGTCACCCATGAGTACGAGCGGAACAGCGAACGGTACGCGCTCCTCCGTTGGGCCCAGCAAGCCTTTAGCAATCTGCGGGTCGTGCCCCCTGGGGCCGGGATCGTGCATCAGGTAAACCTGGAGTACCTGGCCGACGTGGTGTCCACTCGTGTCGTCGATGGGACCACGGTTGCCTTCCCCGACACCCTGGTCGGCACGGACTCGCATACCACCATGATCAACGGTCTTGGCGTGGTCGGCTGGGGGGTGGGCGGCATCGAGGCTGAGGCCGTGATGCTGGGTCAGCCCATCTACTTGTTGACCCCCGAGGTGGTTGGGGTCCGGCTCTCTGGCGCCCTCCCCGAGGGCGCGACCGCCACCGACCTCGTGTTGTTGGTGACCCAGATCTTGCGCGCCTATGGGGTAGTGGGCAAATTCGTCGAGTATACGGGGCCAGGAGTCGCCAACCTCAGCCTCCCCGACCGGGCCACCCTGGCTAACATGGCCCCGGAGTACGGTGCTACCATGGGGCTCTTTCCGGTGGATGCCGAGACCTTGCGCTACCTCCGCGGGACCGGACGGCCCGCCCACCAGATCGATCTGGTCGAGCGGTACATGAAGGAACAGGGGATGTTCCATTCCCCGGATTCGCCCGAGCCCATATTCAACAGCCTGGTCGAGATCGACCTCGGCTCGGTGGTTCCCAGCGTGGCCGGTCCGCGCCGTCCCCAGGATCGCCTGGCCCTGGGCGATGTGGGCGCTAACTTCCGCCAACAATTCGCGGCGCAGGTCGGGGCTAATGGGCACCCCGCGGCCCTCACTGTCGACGAGCAGCCGATCGAAATGAGCCAGGGTGCGGTGGCGATCGCCGCGATCACCAGTTGCACCAACACCTCCAATCCCTCGGTGATGCTGGGGGCGGGTCTCCTTGCCCGGAAGGCGGTGGCGCGGGGCTTGAAGGTGAAGCCCTACGTGAAGACCACCCTGGCTCCCGGCTCCCGCGCGGTCACCGAGTACCTCAACAACGCCGGCTTGATGCCCGACCTGGAGGCCCTGGGCTTCTATCTGGTGGGCTATGGCTGCACCACTTGCATCGGCAATAGCGGGCCGCTGCTGGGCGCCGTGGAGCAGGTGATCAAGGAAAACGATCTGGTGGCGGCGGCCGTGCTGTCGGGTAACCGCAATTTCGAGGGCCGGATCAACCCAAACACCCGCGCCATGTATCTGGCCTCACCGCCCCTCGTGGTGGCCTACGCCCTGGCCGGCACGGTGGATATCGACCTGACCACCGAGCCGTTGGGGATCGGCGGCGATGGAAACCCAGTGTTTCTCCGCGACATCTGGCCGAGCCAGGCCGAGGTGCGGGATGCCGTGGCATCTTCCATCTCGCCCGATATGTTTACCCGCAGCTACGGCACCGTCTTCGACGGGGACGAGCATTGGCGAGCCCTCCCCATCCCGGCCGGGAATGACTTTGCCTGGAGCGACGATTCCAGCTACGTCCATGAGCCGCCCTTTTTCCAGGGGCTTGCCGCGACTCCGTCCGAGCCGCGGGACATTACCGGGGCCCGTGTCCTCGCGGTGCTGGGCGACATGATTACCACCGACCACATCTCGCCCGCCGGGAACATCGCGAAGGACAGCCCAGCCGGCCGCTACCTGCTGGCCCGTGGGGTGGCTCAGGCTGACTTCAATCAGTACGGCACCCGCCGCGGGAACGACGAGGTGATGGTGCGCGGCACCTTCGCCAATATTCGTCTGCGTAACGAAATGGCCGGCGGCCGCGAGGGCGGCTGGACCGCCCACCAGCC
>JANWHO010000181.1 GCA_025450375.1 Chloroflexota bacterium | reverse complement strand
CTCAAAGCCGCCAGCCCACACGAACGCGCGCGGATCGCTCGAGAATGGCGCGAGAAGCGTCATGACCCTCCACCTCTTTGGCTAGCTACTACAGACCATTGCGCTATTGGAGCCGGGGCCGTACCCTCGGTCACTCTTTCAGGCCGGTCACGGCGATCCCCTGGATGAAGTACCGCTGGATACACAGGAACGCGAGTAAGAGCGGGGCGACCGCGAGGGTCGCTCCGGCCATGAGCACCGCGTACTCATACTCATGCTGGCCGGTGAGGGTCGCCAGTCCGACCGTCAGGGGTTCCATGCTCGTGGAGGTGGTCATTACCAGCGGCCAGAGGAGATCATTCCAGTTATACATCAAATGCAACACGGCCAGGGTGGCCAGGGCACTGGTGGACAAGGGAAGGATAATCCGCCAATAGATGCCGAACAGGTTGCACCCGTCAATGCGCGCCGCCTGATCCAGCTCGCGCGGTACGGTGAGGAAAAACTGACGAAGCATGAAGATGCCGAACGCATTGGTGGCCCGCGGCACAATCAAGCCGGCGAAGGTGTTAAGCCAGCCGAGATGATAGACCATGATAAACACGGGGATGATCGTGACCTGTACCGGGATCATCAAGGTGGCCAGGATGAGCACGAAGATGACGGTGCGGCCGGGAAAGTCCAGGCGCGCGAGAGCATACGCGGTCAGTGAATCGCAGACCAGTGACACCAGGGTGACCCCGCCGGCAAAGACTACCGTGTTGCGGAAGAAGGTCAGCAGGGGCAAGCGGTCCCAGACCTGTGCGTAGGCGAGCAGGCTCACTTGTCGCGGCAAGAGGCGCGGCGGAGCGGCGGCAATATCGCTCTCTGTCTTGAGCGAGGTCAAGACCATCCAGATGAACGGGAAGAGGATGATAATCGCGAGACCGATCAGCAGGAGATAGAGGATGACCGTACCCACGCGCGGCACGGAGGGCCGGAAGCGTGCCCGCGCCCGTGGTTGTGCCATGACCATGGTCAGTCCTCCTCCTGGAAACGGAACACCCGTAACTGGACCACCGTGAGCGCGAGCATGATCAGGAACAAGATGCAGGCAAGGGTTGAGGCATAGCCGGTATCGAAGAGTTGAAAGCCCTCGTGATAGATGTAGGTGACCAGCGTTTCGGTGCTGAAGAGCGGGCCGCCGCCCGTCATGACGAACACCGGGTCGAAGATCTGGAAGGATGCGATCATGGAGGTCACGGTGACGAAGAGCAAGGTGGGGCGTAAAAGCGGCAGGGTGATCCGGAAAAACCGGGCGGCCGTTGAGGCGCCGTCCATCTGTGCGGCCTCGTAGTAGGTTTCCGGAATACCCTGGATGCCGGTGAGCAGAATGACCATATTGAAACCAATGGTCTTCCAGATCCCCACCAACATGATCGCCGGGAGCGCCCAACTCGGATCGTGCAGCCAGTCGGCGACCGGGAAGTGCAGTAGCTTGAAGTACCGCGAGAGCAGCCCAATGTCGGGCTGAAGGAGCAGCGACCAGACGATCGCCATTACAGCATAGGAGCTGACCGCCGGCAAGAAGTACGCGGCGCGAAAGAAGGCGCGACCACGGAGGCGTCGATTGAGCGCCACCGCGACCGGCAGTGGGAGCAGGACGCTCGCCGGCACCACTCCGACCGTGAACAGCAGGGTATTGTGCAGATCCCCCCAGAATCGTGAATCATTGGCCAGTTGCCGATAATTGTCCGCGCCAACATAGGGGTGATCCGTGGCGATGAAGCTCCATTGGTGAAGACTGAACCACACGATCTGGATAATGGGCCAGAACATGAAGATGCCGATGACCAGCAAACTGGGGAGCATGAAGAGATAACTCGCGAGGATGGCGCGGACCCGGCCATGTGGGCGAAGCAGGCGGCGGCGAGCCGCGAGTGGCACCGGGGCGTGGGCGGTAGGCATCGCCATGCGTGGATCTCCCTTTCCCTTCTCGTGGCCACGTCTAGCGGCGCCTGGGCCGGGGCCGGCGCGATGCATGCCGGCCCCTCTCCGCCCGAGCGTACTTAGGGCAGTAGCGCGTTCATCTGGGTCGCGGCTTTTCGCAGTGCCGCGGCGGGCGAGGCCCGATTGTACTCAATACTCTGAATCGCGGGCGTGATCACATCCGTGTCTATCTTGTCGAAATTCTTCAGTCCCGCGAGATAGAAGCGTGCATAGGGCGCCTGGCGGGCGAACTTGATCACGAAGGGATTCTTCTGTAAGGAGGTGTCGCTCGTCATATCGGTGCGCGCCGGCGGAAATCCGGATTGCAGCGAGATGTATGCCTGTTGGGGCTTCTGGTTCCACCACTTCACGAACGACTCCGCGGCCGCCAGGTTGGGCGAATGCTTATTGACGACCAGGATGACGGCGTCCGATAAGGTGACCGGCCCGGCGGGCCCGACCGGGACCGGCGCCACGTCGTAGTTAATATGCGCCTGGGTGTATCCGGACGTGGCCCAGGGCCCGTTGATCTCCATCGCCGCTTTCTGACTCTGGAAGTAGCTGTCGGCCTCGGCGCCGGCCAGACCGACTGGACTGATGTGATCCTTGGCGATCAGGGTCGCCCAACTCGTCACGGCCTGGATGGTCTTCGGCGCCGCGAGGAGCGACTTGGTGTGATCGGCGCTGACCACGTCCCCGCCATTTTGCCACATAAGGATGGGCCACATCGGGATCGTGGCATGGTCGGCGAGGGCGATCCCATACTGAGGGTTGGCGCCCTGGTGAGAGAGTTTTACCGCGTCGGCCTGCATTTGGGCCAGGGTCGTGGGCGCCTGGGACAAGCCTGCTTTCTTGAAGAGGTTCTTGTTCCAATACAGCATCAACGTGGCATAGTTGGCCGGCGCTCCGTAATAATGGCCGCCGATTTTAAGCGACCGCAACAGATCGGGTGGGATGGCGGCGGCGGACAGGCCATGGCCATAGGCGTCATCAATTGGCGCGATCAAGCCGGCCTGCACGTACTGGGGCAGGTACTGCAAGTGAAACGCGGCCACGTCGGGGCCCTGGCCGACCGCATAGGAAGCCAGCAGCTTGGTCATCAGATCGGCCCAGGGCATCACGTTCTGGCTCACTGAGATTGTAGAATGATTGGCCGTGTTATAGCGGCTGACCAGGGTCTGAATGGTAGGCGCGTCGGGACCGGTAAAGCCATTCCAAAAAGTCAGGCTGGTCATGGATGCCGCGCCGCTCGCTTGCGGCGGGATAAGCACGGCGGCGCTGACGGCAAAGGCGCACACCAGGCGCGTCATTCGTGAGGAGAAGCAACGATGCAACATATCTTTCCTTCTGGCAGCGGCTACACGTCAAACATCGATAGAACCTGGGATCAGGGTTCGAGGTGTCTCACCTCCTTTCCAGCCGCGTCTGGCGGGTGGTCAAATCGGTTCAGGGCCACAGGAATTCCGGATACTCAGGGTGACCGGCAAGACGGTTTGCGCTTGTTGCGGTTCCCGCTGCTCCACCATGGCGATCAATCGGGCCGCGGCGGTGGCGCCGAGTTGGACAATGGGCTGGTGGACCGTGGTGAGCGCCGGAGTCATCACTCGGGCGATAGCCAGATCGTCGAAGCCGGCGAGAGCCACATCCTCGGGAACCCGCGCGCCGCGTTCGCGGAAGACGTCCAGGAGGCCATAGGCCATCTCATCATTGCCCGCGAAGACCGCCTGGGGAAGGCGGGGACGCCGCAGGAGTTGTTCGGCGGCTACCCGACCCGATGCCTCGGAGTAATCACCCTCGATCACATCCTGATCGGGCGCCGGAATACCGGCGCGGCCCAGGGCGCGGCGAAAGCCATCGCGGCGGTCGACCGCGGACAGGTGCTGGAGCGGCCCGCTCACATGGACGATAGAGCGGTAGCCATGGGCGAGCAGATGGGTGGTCATCATATCGGCCCCGCCGACATCGTCGACCCCTACGGCGGTGATCTCCGAGTTCAGGGGGTAGCGGCCGAGGAACACGAACGGGTAACCAGAGACCGCGAGCTCCATGACATGCCGATCGAACAGGGCCGCCGAGGCAAGGATGACCCCGTCAACCCGCTGAGCCCGCAGCATCTTGATATAGGCGCTCTCGCCCCGTTCCTCCTCGCGCGCGGTGGACAGAATCACGACGAAATCATGATCATTCGCCACCTCGGTGATGCCGCCCAGAATATCCATGAAGTACGGGTGGGAAAACACATGCGCGCTACTATGGGGAATAACCACGCCGATCGCGCGCTGGAGCTCGCCGCGCATGCTGCGCGCGGCGTGATTCGGGGTGTATCGCAGCTTGGCGGCCGCCTCGCGGACCAGGTGTCGGGTCTCCTCGGCGATCTCGCTATGATTCGCCAATGCCATGGAGACGGTCGATGGAGCCACCCCGGCAAGACGGGCAACATCACGGATCGTCACTTTCCCCTGCTTATTCACCCTGTCTCCGAATTGATTCAGGATATTGGCCTTTATGGCTGTCTGAAACGTTTCAGATTCGGCTATAGTACTCGCTCTATTTCCGCTTGTCAAGCAGGTGGCGCGTAATCGGAGTATGAAAATAGCCGCGGGATCCCGCGCTTAATCAGGCTGCTTGCTTGCCGCCCAGAAACACAGATGGCACAGATGTCAGGAACCGTCCGGCGCCAAAACCTGCCCACTCCTACGGGCTGAGGCCGGGTAAAGCTACGGCAACAACAGATGCAGATCCCCGAACTCGTGCCAGAGATACCCCTCCCGCAGCGCCTCGGCGTAGGTGAGGGCCAGGTGCGGGGCGCCCGCCAGGGCGGTCAGCATGGCCAGGTGAGTGGAACGTGGCTCGTGAAACCCGGTCAGGAGGCCGTCCACCGAACGAAGGCGACGGGAGGGCTCGATCACCAGATCGGTCCAGCCGCAGCCGGCGTGGGTGACGCCCTTGTGGTCGGTGACCGTTTCCAGGGCCCGGATCACCGTGGTGCCCACCGCGATCACCCGGCTTCCCGCCTCGCGGGCCCCATTGATCAGCCGCGCCGTGGGCTCGCTCACCCGGTAATATTCCTCGTAGGGCGGCTCGTCGCGCTCCTGGCTGGCTACCCCAGTGTGGAGGACGAGGGGAGCGATGGTGATGCCCCTGCCTACTAGAGTCGCGAACAGCTTGCCGGTGAAGGCCCTCCCCGCCGAGGGCATCTCGGCGCTCCCCGGCTCGGTGGCGTACACGGTTTGATACGCGGTAATCGGCCAGGGCTGAGTGACGTAGCCGTAGCGGATCGGCGATCCATGCCGCCGCAGGTATGGCTGGATCGGTTGTGGGAGCCGCAGCTCGGCCTCCCAGAGGCGCGCCCTGCCGCCCTGGGGCTCATGGGGACGGAGCAGCGTGGTGGTCGCGCCGGCGGGAAGGATGAGTACATCGCCCGCCGCCACCCCTGAAAAGGGAAGGCTGGCGGGACCGGCGGGCTCCCTTGGTTCCACCAACCACTGTCCATCCGGCAGCTGGGTGGAGAGGTGCAGCCTGAGTTGCGTCCCGTCCTCCCGCCTGGCGGGCAATGATGCCTTGAGGGTACCACTGGTGTTAACGACCAGAAGATCACCTGGGTTGAGATGCTCGGGGAGGCCGCGGAAGATCGTGTGCGCCATCTGGTCGCTCGTATAATGCGAGACCAGCAGCCGGACTCCATCGCGGCCCACTCCCCGCGCCTCCGGCGGCTCGCGGGCCTCCAAACCTGGCGGCAGATGAAAACCAGGCAGCCGGGCCAACTCCGGCTCCTTCATGAACGCGGGGAGGGTCATGGCACGCCTCCACCGGCCGCCGCGGGCATCGCCTGGGCCCGGTACCGGCCGCTGGGCAGATCACCGGTCAGCAGGGCCAGCAAACCGGGGACGCTTGCCTCGGGCAAAGGCCGATCGCTGATGTCCTCGCCGGGAAAGGCATCCTGATGCATCTGGGTCCGCATATCCCCAGGATCTACCGTGTACACGCGGTACTGGGGTAACTCCGCCTTCAAGACGTTGGAGAGTTGTTCGAGCGCCGCCTTGCTCGATCCGTAACCGCCCCAGCCCTCGTAGGGTTCGACCGCCGCGTCGCTGGTCAGATTGAGGATACGGGCGCCAGGGCGCAACTCGCCGCGCACCGCTTGCAGGATTCCCAGTGGGGCCAGCGTGTTGACCGCGTAGAGATCGGCCAGGGCGTCTAGCGGCATGTCCAGCAGGGCGGGCAAGGGAGTGGGACCGAGATCGCTGGCGTTGTTAACCACCGCGTCCAGCCCACCCACCTGGTGGACCAGGCGGGCCAGAGCGACCCGATGCGCCGGGTCGCGCACGTCCCCGGCCAGGGCGTGAACCTGGGCGCCGGGCACGAGGGTAGCCCGCGCCGCCTCCAGGGCATCGGACCGGCGGGCATCGATGATGAGGGTCCAGCCCCGTTCAGCCAGAGCCTGGGCGAGCGCCAGGCCGAGGCCGCGCGAGGCGCCGGTGATCAATGCGGTAGGGTGGGTCGAGGTAGGCACGGTGTACTCCTTTCGTTGATGTCGATCAGTCTACGCCAATTCACCAAGAAAAACAAGCATATATTTGTTTTTCTTGCTTCATGGGTATAGTATTGAGTAACGAGGGGTGTGAACCTGGAGGAAGGATGGCGCCGGTGCCCACTAATCTGATGCTGGACAGTTTGCCGGAGAAACGGCGCGTACTGCTTGAACAACTCAAGCGGCGCGGTGAGGCAAGTGCCGAACCGCTGGCCGCCGCCATGGCAATCACGGTCAGCGGGACCCGCCAGCATCTGGTTGCCCTCGAACGCGACGGGCTGATCGCCTATCGTGAAAGTGGCGACGGCCCCGGACGCCCCCGCCACCTCTACCGCCTTACCGCCGCCGGTGACGCCCTGTTCCCCCGCACCTACGCCGAACTCACCAACGAACTGCTGCAATACGTCGAGCATGAGGATCCAAAAATGCTGGAGCGGATCTTCGACCGGCGTGGCCAAAGGCGGCTGGAACAGGCCCGCGCACGCACCAGCGGTCTGTCGTTCGCCGAGAAGGTCCGCGTGGTGGCCGAGATTCTCGACGAGGACGGCTATCTGGCCGACTTTGAACTGCGTGACGACGGGATCTTCGTGATCACCGAGCACAACTGCGCCGTGCTCAGCGTGGCCCGTCGCTACCAGCATGCGTGCGGCAGCGAACTCACCTTCCTCCAGGCGGCCCTCCCCGAAGCAACAGTGATCCGCGTGGCCCATCAGTTGGTGGCGGGCCATGTCTGCGCCTACGAGGTGCGGCCCCGAGCGCTACCAGCCTCCAACTGAGGCCGGCTGGTGACCGGAGATTGTGGTCTCAAGGCAGAGATCGGGTGGTCGACGAGCGAGAAATGTGAGTAGGACATTCTCTCCAAATCGATCATCGCATTCCTTATGAGGTCGCGGGTGACCCGGACGGTATGCTTGCCCCGGAAGATTTCATGCTTATTTGTGGCTCGTGTAACCATAGCAAGAGCTTCAGCTGCGAGCACTGCCGAAACTGGCTTGAGTTGTTCGATCCTGCTATCTGCCGGGCTTGCTATTGGGGCTCTCCCGAGAAGTACGATCACATCGCCTTGGAGGCGCGCCGCCAAGTGACAATCAATTGGGTCGGAGACGATCAAATAAGACGCTACGAAATGCTCAGTGAGGAGGCCCAATCCCAAAGTCAAGAGCCGTCTGAGCTTGTGCGGACGATAATTGATGAGTGGCTGGAATCCAAGCGATAGGCGGCTCAGGCTTTGCCAACAGCATGCGCGACACATACAGCGACTCAACCGTGACTTCCGAGCGGCCATTTAATGTCGCCTGCGATGACCGACCGGCGTTGAGAGCCACTCGCTCGGCATTTACGTCTTCGGGAAGGTAATCACCGTAACGCTTTGTGCCGCACTGCCCGTCATAGGAAAGCAGCCAGGGAATGCGCCTCCCATTCAGTGCTTTAAGTTCACGTATGAGACACTCTCGGTTCATACCTTGGTGGTAGCGTCTGTCTACTCCGGTGGATGTCCCCTCGTATGGTGGGTCCATGTATACGAGGTCGTGCGGCGTCGCATCGGCAAGAGTATCCTCAAAATCCCCTTCCAGAATCTGCGTGCGCTTGCCGAGTAATGATGACGCGCCGAGCAGGTGTAGACGCATTTTCCAAGGATGCATCCCTAGTCGCCTCTTGTCGGGAGACTGGTTGAAGTGCCCATGTTGGTTAAATCGGGGGGCATT
>JANWHO010000180.1 GCA_025450375.1 Chloroflexota bacterium | reverse complement strand
GTGATTTGTTCCCCCAGGTCGGCGGCAATCTCATCGGCGAAAGCGGAGATGCGGATCATATCAGTCCCACCTCTCGACCCATGCGGGCCGATTCATAGATTCCCAGGATGATCGCCACCGAGTGGCGCGCTCCGACCCCGTCGAGAAGCGGCGTGCCGTCTTCCCGAATGGCTCGGATCATATCGGCGATCTGGGCCGCGTGCGTGGTGGCCGTGGTGAGGACCGCCTGGCCGGCGCCACCAGTAGGGCCGTTGGTCACCGGCGGGGCGGCAGCCTTCCCATATGGTCCGGCTGGTTCCTGGTCGTCACGGGCCAGGTGGAGATAGGTCAAGTGGTCGTCGGCGATCACGGCCGAACCCTGGTCGCCAAAAATCTCCACCCGCGTGGTAACGCCGGGATAGGCTCCCGTGGTGCCGGCGATGGTACCCAAGGCCCCATTGGCGAAGCGGAGGATTGCCACCGCGACATCCTCCGTCTCCATCTGGTGGACCAGCGTGTCGGTATACGCCTGCACGCTCTTGACCGGGCCCATGAGCCACTGCAGGAGATCGATGGAGTGAATGGATTGATTCATCAGCACCCCCCCTCCATCGAGGGCCCAGGTGCCGCGCCAGGCCCCGCTGTCGTAGTAGGCTTGCGAGCGCCACCACGGCACCTGCGCGTTCCCCAGTACCAGGCGGCCCAGAGCTCCCTCACGGGCCAGCGCGTGGACCCGCATGCTCGCCTCGTCGAAACGATGCTGACTGATCACCGCCATCTTCCGCCCGGTCTCTTCTTGCACGCGGAGCATCTCATCGATCGCCGCCAGGGTAATCTCCATCGGCTTCTCGACGATGACGTGCGCTCCCGCTCGCATGGCCAGGCAGGCATTCACCCCATGCAGGCCGCTCGGGGTGCAGATGCAGACCACGTCGGGCCGCTCCGCCTCCAGCATCCGCTCCGGGCTGTCGTAGGCTGTAACCTGGAAGCGGGTCGCCAGGGCTCCCGCCCGCGATGCCACCTGATCGGCCACCGCTACCAGACGCGCCTCGGGTAACGAGGCGATCGCTTCGGCATGTGTAGGACCGATTACCCCGCAGCCGATGATCGCGAATCGCAGGGGAGTTCCAGCCGTGCTCATCGCCGTCCCTTCGTGCTCCGCTACATCCTGAGGACGATTTTGCCGAAGTGGCGGCGTTGCATCAATAACTGATGCGCGGTCACTGCCTCGGCCAGGGGCAGAACCTGGTCGATAACTGGATGCAACCGGCCCTGCGTGATCAATTGGGCGATCTGCCGGTAGCGGTCCGCAATCTGGTACGGAGGAAGGGCGCCCGCGTGCAGGCCCACGACGCTGATTCCGCGAGGAATAAGCTTGCGTAGGTCCAGGACCACCTCGCTGCCTGCCACCATGCCCACCGAGACCACTTTACCGCCCGGAGCCACGCACTCCAGACTGCGCCGGAGGATCTCGCCCCCCACCGGGTCGATCACGACTTCGGCGCCCCGATTGTTGGTGATACTCTTGACCTGGGACGCGAAATCACCTTGAGAATAGTTGATCGCGAAGTCCGCCCCCAACTTCCGGGCCCTATCCACCTTGCTGTCGGCCCCGGCGGTCGCGATCACCCTGGCACCGAGCAGTTTGGCAATCTGAATCGCCGTGACTCCCACCCCGCTCCCCGCGGCATGGATCAGCACCCACTGCCCCGGCGCCAGGCTGCCGCGATCCACCACGGCCTGCCAGGCGGTCAAGGCCGCCGTGCCCATGGCAACCGCGTCCTCGTAGCGCATGTCTTGGGGGATGGGTACCACCATGGAATTGGGGACCACCACGTATTCGGCATAGGTGCCGTCCCGGAGCCTGCCCAGGGTATCGCCGGTCACCAGCACCCGATCCCCCGAGCGGGCGTCGCCGCCGCCTCCGCGCACCACCGCTCCCGCGCCGTCCGTGCCAAGAATATGCGGCATCGCCTTGCCGATCGGCAGGCGACCCTCGCGGAGGAGAATATCCACCCGGTTCACGGCGGCCGCGCGCAAACGGACCAATACCTCATTCCGGCCCGCTTCCGGGACCGGAGCTTCCTCGTACTTCAGAACCTCCGCGCCTCCAACGGCATGAATCCGAATCGCCCGCATCACCGCTCCTTGCTTACAGTGCCGGCCAATGAAAGTGTACCAAGGGGCGGGTCAGGACACTTCACTCAAGTGGGAGACCTCATTGACGCAGAGAATGTCCGCGTCGGCGCGGTCGGACAGGAACGCGAAGCCGTTTCGTACCGGTGGCTTGGCGAACCGCACTCGGCTAATCCCGCAGTTGTTCATGGTAAACCAGACCGAGGCCGCCGGCGGCATCCGCAGGATGGCCCGCAGAAGATAGTTGGCGAAGGCGCCATGCGTGGCGATCACTACCCGATCGTTGGGAGAGAAGCGGTCGCGCAGACGGGCGATCGCCGATTCGGCCCGTTCAAAGGTCGATTCATAGGTTTCACCCCCATGATCCCAGCCATCCGCCTCGACTCCCGCCGGAAAGAACGCCCGTGGATAGTCGCGGAGTAACTCGTGCCGGCCAAAACCGCGATGAACCGTAGTCCGATGCTCTTGTAACTCGGGCCACACCTCTACCTGCCCCACGCCGGCCGCCTCGGCGATGGCGCTGGCCGTGGCAAGCGCGCGAATCAGCGGGCTGGCAAACACATGGGTGACCCCTTCGGGAACCAGCTTGACCGCCACTTCTTGGGCTTGCCTGCGTCCCAGGGGGGTCAAGGCGCCATCCGGTACATCGTCGGTGGTGATGTTGCCGGTCGACTGGCCGTGGCGTACGATGATCAAGTCCATAACGCTCCGTCATTCCTCTCCATACTGCCTAACAAACATAGCAGGTAGCGGAAGAGGTCAGAGGCGGGCGAAGGGAAGTCTACCTGGCAGCGCGGGCATGCCGGTGCCCTGGAAAATGGGTCGGTCAATCCCGCGAATGAATCCGCATGAATCCGACCGATCAGTCGGATTCATGCGGATTCATTCGCCGCCGTGTGTGCCGGGCGAATTCATTCGCGGGCGGGCGATCATACAGCCCGAGCGCGTGACGCGGCTGGGAATGGCCGGTTTAGGCGACGGATACGATACGCACGGTCCGCTCCCCGGCGGGCGCCATCACCTTTACGGTGTCGCCGGGCTTGTGATTGAGGAGCGCTCTCCCGATCGGCGATTCATTGGAGATTCGACCTTTAAGCGGGGCTGCCTCCAGGGGGCCAACCACCGTGTACGTTTCCTGCTCGCCGTCCTGGTCGATCGTCACGGTCGCGCCCAGCTGCACCGTATCGTGCGAGCCGTTCTCGATTAGTACGGCGTTGCGGAGAAAATGTTCGAGTGTGGCGATCCGCCCTTCGAGCAGCGCTTGCTCTTCCTTGGCGTGATCGTAGGCCGCGTTCTCGGAGAGATCGCCGTCCTCGGCCGCGGCGCCGATGGCCGCCGCGACTTCCTGGCGCCGCACCGTGCGGAGATGGACCAACTCAGCCTCAATCTCGGCGCGTCCCGCTGAGGTCAGAGGTACAGGCTTATCGTTCATCAACTGGTCACCATTTCTTCCCCTTGCCCGCGTTGCCCGTGCGAGGCAAGTAAATCCTTCAAGGCAATTTCTACTTGCATGCGAGTGTGGGCTAACTGACCCGAATTGTCAATAACAACCTGTACACGATGGCGGAATTGCTCCAGGGTGGGCTGGGCGCTCAGCCGGGCCAGTGCCATCTCGCGGCTCATGCCGCGGCCAATGGTAAGCCGCTCAAGCTGTTGGTCCACGCGGGCCGTGACCCACCATACCTGATCCACCAGGGTCGCCAGTTCCCCTTCCAACAACTTGACCGCATCCACCACTACCAACGCATCCTCCGGCATTTCCGCGAGGCGTCCGCGGATTACCCTTCGCACGGCGGGATGGGTGATACCCTCCAACATTTGAAGGGCCCCCGGATCGGCGAAAACAATCGCGCCCAAGGTGGCCCGATTCACCGAGCCGTCGCTGGTAAATACCTCGGATCCGAAGGCCCGCCGGAGGGCCGCGCGCACATCCGGATCCGCGCGGAGCAGATCATGCACCACGCGGTCGGCGTCGAGTACCTCGGCGGCGCCCATGGCAAGCAACATCGCGTCCACCGTGGATTTACCACAGGCAATATTACCGGTAATCCCGATAGTCAACAAGCCCGGCGCGCCTCCTGGGGCCGCTCAGTGCTCGGGTTGCGCGTGCCCATTTTGCCAGGGGGTACCGTTCGCCCGCGCTTTCTTGATATAATCGCGAACCTCATCCACGACCGCCGCGAAGTCGAGAAACTCGGCGTAATCAAAATCCATGACCAAGCTGCGCTCGAGGAAGCCCACGCTTACGGTCTCTGAATCCGGGTCATCCCAGGAGATAAAGAATTCGGTCTCCACGATATCCGGAAATTGTTCCTGTTTCTTGGCCACCCGACCGCCCTCCGAACCGCGTTACACCGCGATTAACTCCTGAATCTTGCTGGCCGCTTCCTGTACACTGGCCACCGGAACATACCGGCTCCCGCGTAAGAGTTCGCTGCCTGCTTCCTCCTGCGTACCGGCGAGGCGGACGACCACCGGCACGCGAATGTCCATCCGCTCCGCCGCTTGCAGCATTCCTCTCGCTACCTCGTCGCAACGGGTGATACCGCCAAATATGTTAAAAATCAACCCCTTCACGGCGGCATCACTCAGAACCATGGTCATGGCTTTGACCACCTGGTCCGCCTGGGCGCCCCCGCCGATATCCAGGAAGTTGGCCGGTTTGCCGCCGCTCGCGGTCACCACGTCGAGGGTATTCATCACCAAACCGGCGCCATTGCCGATCACGCCGATGTCGCCGCCCAGATGCACGTAGGTCAGCCCCTGTTCGGTGGCCTGGCGATCCATGTCGTTATCGAACGACTCCTCGCGGTATGGCAGGAGATCGCGATGGCGGAATAGCGCGTTATCGTCAATATCCACCTTGGCATCGGCCACGATCACCTGCCCGTCGCCCGTGATCACCAGGGGATTGATCTCCGCCAGCAGGCAGTCGTACCGGACCAGCGCCTCGTACAGCCCCTTGAGAACCCGCCCTAATTCACGAGATTTCCCTCCCCCGGAAAAGCCGGCTTCCCGCATCGCCTGGTAGACCACGAAGTCCAATAACCCGTAGGCGGGGTCGATGGGGAGGCGGATGATCGCCTCGGGGTTGGTGTGCGCGACATCCTCGATATCCACTCCGCCCATGCCGCTGAGCATCAGGACGAAGCGCTTGCTGGCCCGATCATTGACAATCCCCGCGTAGTACTCGGTCTGGATGTCGAGTGCCGGTTCGACCAGTACCTTGTGGACGGTCAGGCCCTTGATATCCATCCCCAGGATCCGCCCGGCAACCTGCCGCGCTTCCTCGGGGCTGGCGGCCACCTTGACCCCACCCGCTTTCCCGCGGCCCCCTACGTGTACCTGGGCCTTGATTACCACCCGCCCCAGTCGCGCCGCGATCTCGGCGGCCTGGTCGGGGGTCGTGGCTACCTCCCCGTTGGGGACGGGCAGACCCACCGAGCGGAAGAGTTCCTTGCCTTGATATTCATGCAACTTCACGGTAGCGATTTCCCTTTCAGAAAAGGGCGCGCTGCCGGAAGAGCGCGCGCGTATCCCATTCTACACTCGGGCGATCTCGTTCCGCCACCCGTACCTCGAAGGGCAGGGGCCGGCGAAGCAACTGGAAGTGGCGATGCATGGCGGCCAGGGCGATCGATGGTCGGTTGTTTTCCTCGCTCAGGTGGGCTAACCAGACCCATCGATCGTGCTCGCAATCCGCGAACTCTTGCAGGAGGTCGGCGGTCTGCTCATTGGCGAGGTGGCCACGGTCCCCGGAGATCCGCCGCTTCAGGAGCTCGGAATAACCGGAGTTGGCGGCCAGCCGGCCCCGGTCGTGATTGGCCTCGATCACCGTAAGGTGAGTCTGGCGGAGCGCCTCGCGGACATGCCGCGAGCAGTGGCCGAGGTCGGTGGCAATCCCCACCCGCCAGGTCCCCAGTTCGATGCGGTAGCCCACCGGATCAGCCGCGTCGTGGGGCACGGGAAAGGCATGGACCTCGAATGGGCCGATAGTCACGCTGCCGCCGGCGGCAACCGGGTTGGTGGGAGTACGTGCATTCAAGCGCAGCGCGTTCAGGGTGCCGCGGGTGCCGACCAGCGCGGCGCCGGTTTTCCGGGCCAGCACATCGGCGCCCACGCAATGATCTCCATGCTCATGGGTGAGCAGAATGCCGCAAAGAGGGGCATGATAGGCGGCGTGGCGGGCCAGCAATTCCTGGAGAGCCCGCGCGCTCAATCCAGCATCCACCAACAGGGAGCCGGCGGCACACTCGATCAGCAGGGCATTGGCCGAGCTGCCGCTGGCCAGCGCCTTCACCCGGAGTCCCGAATCGGGGCTAGTCATGGGCCGCTCGAACCCGCCGAAGGGCCAGATTGAGCAGCGGATGATAGACGCGCTCGAAGGCGCCCGCATAGTGGACGGCCTCGCCGCCGAATCCCGCCTTGAACCGGCTTATCCCGGCCAGGGGATCGGCTGGATCATCGCTCCCCGCGATTCCGAACAGATCATAGCGGACGGCGCCTCGCTCTTTTGCCCAGCGCATTGCTTCCGCTTGCAGCACATGATTTGGCATCAGATTCCGCCCGGCGTCGCCCGAAGCCCCATAGAGATAGGTCGCTTCACGGGCAAAGCGATGGACCATGATTCCAGCCAGCAGCGTCCCTTCGTGCTCGGCCAGGAGCAGCACCGTATCACCGTTCTCTCGCGTCGATTCCCAAAAGTGGCGATAATAATCGAGTCCCCGAACTGTAAAGCCATCGCGGGCGCTGGTGGTTTCCAGCAGACCATACCATGCCTGAAGGTCGCCGGGGGTCGATGCCTGCCGCACTTGCACTCCGTGCTTGAGGGCCAATCGCGTGTTGGAACGCCATTTGGGTTTCTGGCGGGCGGTAACTTCCTCCAGGGACGGGGAAATATCAATCACTCGGGTAGCGCCATGCTGTACGCCCTTGGTCGGGCGCAGTTGATACTGGGCCAATCGGCTGGCCAGACCCGGCTCGTCTGGGACCGGTAGCTCCCAGGTGATGCTGATCGCCCGGTAGCGGCGGGCGAGGCGATCGAGCGCGCCCGCCATGGCGGCTAACGCCGCGTCGTCGTGGTAGTCCAGGAGCGGGCCTCGGGGAAGATACCCCACAGTAAATGGGCTGTACGGGAGACGGCGGAAGAGCACCTGGGCCACCGCCGGAGGGGTGTCGCGACCGGATGGCAGCACGAGCCGGGCAGGCGCCCAGCCAAAATGCTGCTTGAACCGGCCCCAGGCCCAGGACTGAAGAAAGCCGCCTTGTCGGTGGGCCGAGACCAGGGAATCCCAACGACGCCGGTCCCACGCTAGTTCCACGGGGTCCGAGTGGGCCCAGTCAGCGCGTTCCCCCGTCGATCTATATCGTGCCTTCGATTCAACCATGGCGGAGTACTACCAAGTGCTGTGTATGCATGGAGAGTAGTATACCCGGCCCGCGGACGGTGAACCCCTCATATCCACAATCGCGGATTTTTGTAAACCCCTTCACACGTAGCCTTTTTTGGGATACACTGCCAGTGGAGATTGGCGCCTGACAGGTGTGAGCCGCATCGAGATGTAGATCCGGTGCCGAGCCACAAACCGATAGGTGTTTCGTTTGTGGCGAGCCGGGAAATGCCCCAAGAGGACGGCCACCAGGATCTCCCAGCCCTGACAGCCAGTCAATGAAGGCGAGCAGGTGGGTTCTCCGCGACAACGGTGACCGCCGCATGGAGCGTGCTAGCCCTGATGATCTGGTGTCATGCCGGACAAACGGTGGATGACGAGTGATCCGCGGGCTGGCTTGTACATAGCACAGGCAACGGCCACGCGGGAGGTTGGAACAACCGCGCATCGGGATCTCAGTGGCCACCGGTGTGGCCGCGATTGGAGTTGGATCCATCACGCACGGCGCCGATAGCCTGCCCGACCAGAGCATTTTGGCGGGATGCCTGGTGTCCGGCAGGCGGCCTGGGCCCTCGCGCCTTCCATGGCTCACGGGTTAAGGTTGACCGTGGTTTCGCGAGGCATGGCGACCAGGATCCGCCGAAGTTCTACGAAATACAAGAATAATCGTGAGCGCCGGTCACTCGGGTGATTCCGAGTTGCCGCCCCAGCTGCACGGCACATACGAACCAGAGAGGTGGGGAGTAGTGAACCAGGCGAGAGCAGTCCGCGATGAAAGGATGCAACGGGTAAGGTATGACAAAGGCACGACTCTTGAGCGACGATGAGGTCGCCGTTCCGCGCCCGGCGCGCAAGCGCGCCGCCAAGGCGCCCCAGCTAACCAGCGAGTCCACTCCGACCATGGATTCTCCCCCGAGTGCCGCGAACCCACCAGCGTCCACGCGGGCGAAAACGCGGTCAAGATCGTCCGTTGCCGCTCCGGTAGCGAACGAAACCCAGGCTCCAGCAATCACCTCCGATCCGGCGCCGCTTCCGGCCAAGACGCCCCGCGTGGCCCGTTCTCGTAAGGTTGCCCCAGCCGCGGATTTCCCCACCAGCGAGCCCGCGTTTCCGGCTCCCACTCCGGTCACCGCCGCGGCTCCCGCGGACGACGCGCCCGCTGCTCGGTCGCCGCGCCGCGTGGTTCGGCGGGCTGCCCCCGCGGAACCACGGGCGACTACCGCGGATCCGGTCGCGGTACCTCCCGTGATACAACAGGTAGCGGCAACTCCTGCACCGGAGGCGGTGCCGGTAGCCGCGGTGGCGGCAGCGCCCGCGATCGCTCCTCTTGACCGGCCAGTGGTGGCGCCGCGTCGGGCTCGGTCGTCCGCCAAGCCTGCTCTATCGGGATCTGCCGGACCCGCCGCGTCCGATGTCCGTGGCTCGACGACGGCCAATGGCGAGAGTTCCGGCGCCGCCTCATCCTCCGGTTTGAGCGAGTCGGCGGTACACGCGCCGGCCGTGGCCGAATCAGTGGTTACTCCCGACCCTTCAACGGTAGGGACGAATGGCGCCTCGGCCCCTTCCGAACCGGCGCCCGCGTTCGCCAACCGCCCCCGAACTGGGTCGCATCCCAGTACGTTCCAACCACGGACCGGACAGCCCCCGCGTGGACCCGGCGGCCAGCCCAGGCAGCCATTCGTGCCACGCAACCAACAGGGATCGCCGGCCCAGGGTCAGGCCCCGAATGATGGCCAAGGGGACGTGCGTGGCCGCCGGAGACGGCGGAGACGCGGCCGCGGCATGCAGGGTGGACTCGTGACCCCTAACGGCGGCGGAGCGCCAATGGCCCCGCCCCCTTCGGCACCCGTCTATGAAGAGCGCCCACAGCCGCATGAGTTTATCCCCGCCCCGCGGATGCCGGTGTTCGAGGTGCAAGGCATTTTGGATGCCTTGCCCAATGGCGAGGCATTCCTGCGTGAGGATAACCTCCGCGTCCGGTCGGATGACCCGCTCGTGAGCGTGCGCGACATGCGTCGCTTCGATTTGCGGAACGGCGACAGCGTGATCATGGAGGCTCGTCCGGGACGGGGCCGCGGCCCGGTTTTGGTGGAGCGGGTTGTCAGTATCAACGATGAACCATACGATGAGCAGAAGAGGCGCCCGCGGTTCGAGGATCTCACTCCCGTCTATCCCGATCGGATGATCAAGCTCGAAACCGGTCAGCTTCCCATCACTACCCGCATGCTGGATATGATCGCCCCGGTGGGATTTGGCCAGCGGGCCCTGATTGTGTCCCCGCCCAAGGCCGGCAAGACGACCATCCTCAAACATATTGGTCAGGGGGTGATCACCAATTATCCCGATGCCAAGCTGATCCTCTGTCTGGTGGGCGAGCGGCCAGAGGAGGTGACCGATCTCAGAATGTCGCTTCCCAAGGCGATCATGTTCGCCTCCAGCTTTGACGAGGAGGTGGAGCGGCACGGTCACCTGGCCGAAATGGCGCTGGAACGAGCAAAACGGCTGGCGGAGCAGGGGAAAGACGTGGTAGTGCTGTTGGACAGCGTGACCCGTCTGGCTCGTGCCTATAATCTTGGCCCCAGCAGTGGAGGCAGCCGCACCTTGTCCGGCGGCATGGACGCTAATGCTCTGACCACCGCGCGCCGCATCTTTGGCGCCGCCCGCGCTATTGAACAGGGCGGGAGCCTGACGATCATCGCGACCTGCCTGATCGATACGGGCAGCCGCCTTGATGATGTGGTCTACGAGGAATTCAAGGGTACCGGCAACATGGAGTTGCATCTGGATCGAGGGTTATCCGAGAAGCGCATCTTTCCCGCCATCGATATTACCCGCTCCAGTACCCGCAAGGAGGAGTTGTTGCTCGATCCCAGTACCTTACAGTGGGTTGTGCTCCTTCGGAGGCGTCTGGCCAGTACGCAATCCGGTCCCGCGACCGAGCAGTTCATCGATCGGCTGAGTAAGACTCCCAGTAATAAGGTCTTTCTGGAGTTGCTTAGCCGCGCCCAATCGTAGGGAATCTGACAATCTCGGACGATCACGTGAGCGCCATCCGCGCCGCGTGATCGTCCGCCGGCCTTTGGGTTGCCGCTTCACTGCCATTGTCGCGGAAAGCGGACGAGGCTGCCTAACTGGGCATCAGCAGACGATGTTTGTCGTGTACCGGCTCCCCCGAGCGGATTAGGTGCAGCAGTTCGGCCCGCCGCGGCATCTCGCCAATCGCCACCGCGCCCACCAGGGCGTCGCGATCAAAGAGCAACTTGAAGTGGGTTTGCTGATCGATAGTGGTGCTGCTGAGCGCCGCGTACCCATCGTCCGCCACCGGCACCCGGCCCACGACCCGCATCTTCGTGTGGAACATGGTGCTCGTATAGACGGATGGTTCCTCGAATGGCACGCCCTCGCCCAGCATATTGCGGGCCGCTAATCGCCCCTGGGTGGTAGCGCTGTCCCAGGTACCCATCACCTCGCGCTCACCGGTCAGCAAATTGGTCGCTTCCGCCACGTCACCGGCGGTATAGATGGCCTCGTCGTCGGTGCGAAGATACTGATCGGCGATCACGCCCACGTTCACCCTTACCTGGGTGTCCCGCAAGAACTCGGTGTTATAGTCAAAGCCCAGGCCACAGCAAAGGAGGTCGGCGTCTACCCGTTCACCCCTGGCCGTGGTGACCGCGATCAGCTTGCCGTCCTCGGCATGCGCCTCAACCACCCGATCCCCGGTCATCATGCGCACTCCGTGTTGGCGGGCGATCGCGTTGACCACCGCGCCACCCTCCTCGTCCAGGATCCGATGGAGGAATCGGGGGCCGCGCATGATCCAACTGACCGCAAGCCCGCGCTCGCAGAGCGCTTCAGCTAGTTCGTAAGCGATGTAACTGCCGCCAAAGACAACCGCCCGGCCGGCGCGCGAGGCATGCTCGATGATGGCCTTGGTGTCGTCAAGGGTTTGAAAGTTGTAGATACCGCTGGTTCCGATGGCACCCGGTACGTCAGGGAAGCGGGGACGCCCGCCGGTGGCCACCAGGAGCCTATCGTACGGGAAGAGCTTGCCGGCCTCGGTATAGACTACCTTTTCCCGTGCGTCCACGGCGTTGACCACCGTCTCCAGGAAAAGTTGAATACCTTTGTCCGCGTGGATCTCGACGGTCCGCATCAACACTTTGCGTTCCAGGGCCTTCCCTTTGAGGAAGGGCGGGAGCGCCACTCGGTTATAGAGCGGATAGGGTTCCAGTCCGATCAGGGTCACATCGCTGGTTGGGTCCAGTTTGCGCAAAGTTTCGGCGCAGATCGTGCCGGCCACCCCATTGCCAATGATCACATGGCGCATGCCGGTAAGCGAGTCAAGCATTCGGCCTCCTGCTCTATCCGATACTAGTATGCCAAAAGTCGCGCGATCCAGTATGGCGCCTTCCTCGGAAGACACACGAAAGCCGCCCTGCCAGGCTGGCCGCTGACCCTGGTGCTCGCGTGCATGGCCAACATCGGCCAGGGGCTCCTCGGGCAACGCCGCCTGCAATTTCAACAGCAGATCTTTCGCCTCGCGCGACACGGACGAGATCGCCGGCCCCGGCTCGGGTGCCTCCTGATGTGGCGCCGTCATGCGAGCGTTTCCGCCCGCATGGTCCGATCCAGGAACGCGGCCACCGCAGTATAGGCACGGACGCGGTTGGGCAACTTGACCAGTCCGTGCCCTTCGTCCTCGAAACGGAGGTACTCCACGACCTGCCCGCGTGACCGGAGTGCGTTCACCATTTGCTCAGCCTCTCCCACCGGCACCCTTGGGTCATTCGCGCCGTGGATCACCATCAAGGGCGCGGTGATCCGGGCGCTATGATGGATGGGCGAGATGCGTTCCAGGAAGGTCCGATCATGCTCCAGGGAACCGTATTCGCACTCCCGCAATTTCCGTCGCCAGGGGCCGGTCTGTTCCAGGAAGGTGACGAAGTTGGCTATCCCCACGATCGAGATGGCCGCCGACCACAGATCTGGATAGGTGGTGATCGCGGAGAGAGTCATAAAACCACCGTAGCTCCCGCCCATCACCGCGACGCGCCGGTTCTCGCCGCCCGCTTGCTCCAGGAGCCACCCGGCCGCGGAGGCCAGATCAGCAACCGAGTCCATTCTCAACTCTACGTCGTCGAGCCGGCTGTACGCCTTGCCATAGCCGGTGCTTCCCCGCACGTTTGGGGCCAGTACCACGTACCCACGATGGACAAGGTACTGGATGACAGGGTTGAACCCAGGGACAAATTGCGACTCCGGCCCCCCATGCACGTACACGACCACCGGCGCGTTGGCATCGGCTCCCGCCGGTTGGAACCAGAAGGCGGGAATATGCCGCCCATCGAAAGTGGGATACCGGACCCAGGTCGGCTCAACTAATGAGGCTGGCGGGATACCGGCGAGCGTGCTCTGGGTCATCCGTCGCACGGCGCCACTGAGGGGAACCAGCCAGACATTGGCGTTGCGGGCGCCGCCGGCCAAGCTGACAGCCAGCGCGTCTCCGTCCGGAGCCCAGGTCAGATCGAGGACGACACCCGCCGGCAGGGTGGGCACGGGCACCGCCTCCTGGGATTCAGCCTCAAGAACGAGGAGCCTGCTGTACCCCTCCACGTTTTCCACCAGGGCGAGTCGTCGCCCATCAGGGCTGATCGCGAGATGGGTGAAGTCCCACTCACTGGCGCGCAGCCACTGGAGGGCGCCGTCCGCCACGTTGATACGGGCCAGGGCCAGGGTATCACGGTCGCGGTCACTCAGCACATAAATAGCCGATCCGTCAGCCCCCCAACAAGGCTCGATATAGCGAGCTTCCAGCGCCGGGTCGGTGAGGGAGTGCTGTACCCCGGATTCCAGATTCACCGAAAAGAGCTGATGATGCATGGTGGTAAGGATGCGCGTGGCCAGCACCGCGCTTCCCTCGGGGCTCCAGGGGCCCGCCTGGTTCATGCCGTCGTACTCTACCAGGCGTACAGGCTGATCCTGGGCGAGGTCGCGGATATAGACATCGAAAAAGGCGCTGCTGCGTGCGTTACCGGCATAGACGATGCGCCGGCCATCGGGCGACCAACCGCCGAACTGATGGATCACTCCAGGAGCATCGGTGATTGAGGTCAGGCGCGTACCATCCTCTTCCAGCAGATAGAGTTGCAGCCGCTCGTCACCGCCGGTATCCATCTCAAAGAGCAAGCGATCCCCGGCGGGCGCATGGTGCGCGGCGGCCACCCGCTCGGCGCTGAAGGTACGCTGGTGTGGCCAGCCGCCGGCCACCGGGACGTTCCACACCTGCGGCACGCCGGTGATATCGGTCAGAAAGGTGATGGTCTTGCCATCGGCCGAGAAAGTGGCGCCACTGGCCGAGCGAACCTGCAAGTACTGGGAAAAGGGACGGTACCGCATAAAGCCTCCAATCACGCTTCTACCTGTCGCGCCTCAGGATACCCTTTTGACCGGGAATCTGGGCGCTGGTAGGCTGGGAAGGAGGAGGGCGGCCTTTATGGAACTGACCGATGGCGAGGAGCCCATCTGCGCCGCATGCGGGGAGCGGGGCCGGCTACTCTGTGCCGGGTGCGGACGCACGTTCTGCCCCGACCATGTGGAGCGGCATTTTGCCATGGGCTACTTTTATCTCTGCGCCGAGTGCGCGGCACTCCGCCAGGAACCGCCGCCACCCGCCAGGCGCCCGAGGGGGAAGACGCCAAAAGCGTGAGCCCGATGCGGCCAAACCCCTACAAGCTGGAGGACCTGGGGCCCTCCAGCTTGTAGGGTTCAATCTGTTCTTACCGCTGGAGCAGCCTGGCGTCCCAGTGGATTTGTTTTTGCTCGTCCGGCACGAACCGATTGATCGCCAGGCTGCAGAGCCACAGGACGAGCGAGCCGACCAGGGCGGCAGCCCAGCCATGCACGCTGAACCCGGTTACCACGTTGCCCACCAGCAACAGCATCCCCGCGTTGATCACCAGGAGGAACAGCCCCAGGGTAACCAGGGTGATCGGGAGGGTCAGGAAAATCAAGATGGGCCGGAGGAAACCATTGACCAGGGCCAGGGCCAGCGCCGCGACCAGCGCGGCCAGGAAACCCGACGCATGGATTCCGGGCACGACGGCGGCGGTGAGCAGCAATGCCAGGGCCCCGAGCACCAAACGTATAAGCAGATTCATCTCTTGCCTCGCGCATGAGGACGGTGCGTACCCCATCCGGGCCACCAAGCGGTGACCGTGGGGAACGGGGCCGCCGATCAGCCCCATGCACCATCGAATCTACTACTTGCGCGCCCTACTGTCAAGTAAACTGCTATACGATCCTGTAAAGCTGTTCAGCTCGCGCGAAGCAGACGGCCCAGGCAGCCATCGATCGTAAGAGTGCCGCGGTAGGTGCGATTGGGCTCGAGCCGGAGCAGGCCGACGAACGAGTCGGTGTGATAGAAAAACCAGCCTGGTTGCGGATCGCTGGGGGCGCAGTGGCGGGGCGAGGTCTCCGCCTCGTCCGCTCCCAGTAGACGCCCCAAGACTCGTACCTTGCGGGCGAACGGCTCGCTTTCCGCCTCACCGTGGGCGACCCCGAACATTTCCGGCACTTCCAGGTCGGCGTGTACCCTTAGGAGCCCTACCTGGGGAAAGCCCGGCGCCATGGCGCTCATGTCGGCCAGCGACCGCAGGCCACGTACCCGGTGGCGCATGGCCAGGAGATCGGCCAATCCGAGACCTTTCGCCATCAAATACTCACTGAGGGCGCCGTGTCCGCATTGGCGGAGGGCTCGGCCCAAGGCGGCCAGCCAACGGCTGTCGGCAACCAGGTCGTCGCCCTCCCGGCGCTTGCCGGCATATGGGGTGGAGAAATGGCCGCACACTAAACAGTGTACGTCGTCCCAGCGGGCGGTATGGGCTCCATCGGCTTCGATCTGAATGCCAAAACCGTTGGTGAAGCAGGTGGTGAGCCCAAGGGCGGCGGGAGTGGCGCAGGCATCGTTCGGGCAATCGATTGGCTGTTGTCGAGGAGACATCCAAACACCTCCGCTGTTCTCCGGGCCACCGTGCGCCCATAAAGAACGTGTACCTCATTATGCGACCCGGACCAGGTTCTGACTATAGGATACGTGGGTCCAGCTTAATGCACGCTGAAAGAGTGACTCTTTCACGGCAGGTGGCACCCAACCCGCTATACTAAAGGCGCGAACCTGGCGGGCTTTCGGAACATGGGAGAGGGACTGGTGGACGACGAGGCAATCGAACTGGATCGGAAGCCTGGCCGGATCGAGGTCTCGCCCAAGGCAATCTCCATGGCGGCGAG
>JANWHO010000179.1 GCA_025450375.1 Chloroflexota bacterium | reverse complement strand
GGGGCAAGAGGAGATTGGCAGTCCCCAACTCCCCGCGTTCCTGGCGGCGCATCGTGAGCTGTTCGCCTGCGATCTGGTGCTCAGCGCCGATGGGGGACAGCATGACGAGGACCAGCCATTGATTGGCGTGGCCTGCAAGGGACTGTCTGGAGTGCAGATTGACGTGAAGGGCGCGGGCGCCGACCTTCACTCGGGCGTGTTCGGCGGCGCCGTCGCCAATCCGATTCACGCTCTGGTCCATCTGCTCGATTCCATGCGCTCTCCCGAGGGAAAGATCCTGGTGGAAGGCTTTTATGATACGGTGGTGCCGCTCACGAACGCGGAGCGGGCCCACATCGCCGCCGTGCCTTTCGACGAGGCTGCCTACGCCGCAAGTCTTGGGATCGCCTCGCTGGTCGGTGAGCCAGGTTATACGCCGGCCGAGCAGCTTTGGGCGCGGCCCACCCTGGAGGTGAACGGGATCTGGGGCGGTTTTCAAGGGGCGGGAACCAAGACGGTGCTGCCCAGCGAGGCGCACGCCAAAATCACCTGCCGACTCGTTCCCAATCAAGACCCCGCCGCCATTGCCGAACTGCTGGCCGCGCATGTCAAGCGCCATCTCACCCCAGGGGTTACGGCGACGGTGTCGCGGTTGCCAGGGCAGGCCAAGCCCTATGCGATACCCGCCGACCACTGGGGCAACCAGGCAGCGGCCGAAGTGCTGGAGGAGGTGTATGGGAAGGCGCCCTATTACACCAGAACCGGCGGGAGCATTCCGGTATGCGAGCTGTTCCAGGAACATCTGGGAGCCTACACCGTGAGCTACGCCTTTGGTCTGATGGACGAGCAGATCCACGCTCCCAACGAGTTCTACCGCCTGGAAAGTTTTACGCGCGGGCGGGTGGCGTATGGTAAGCTGCTCGCGCATTTGGGCGCGCGATAGCGTGAATGGCGAGAGCACGTTTTAGGAGTGCCGGTCTCCAGGCCCGCTGGGCGCGGACGCCCCCCACCCGCGGCCACGGCGCTACCTTGGATGGCGATCCGTCGCCGAACCAAGCGGGCCTGGAGAACCTCATCATTACCCACATTTTCCTCTCCAGAGGAAGCAGCCAGGTAGGGGCACCCCTTGTGGGTGTCCTCGTGCGGGTCGCCAAGGGCACCCATCACCCGGAGGGTACCCGGTGCCCCTACCAAAAGCGCGTACCAGCGTGATTTGTGGGCAATGATGATGCCTGGAGACCCGCGCCCCTGCCTTGCGGCTGCAACCCCGATCCGCCGCACATCCGCAATCGCGAGGCGCCTTCAAAACCTGTTAATATTGACCGTGATCCGGTCTCGCCACTACAATGCCCCAAGGTATGGCGCCGCCTGATGGCGTGGCGGCCCAGGTTGCCATGTGCCCATGAGGGGAGCCTATGTCATCCGAGTCGCCTCAGTTCGCCGCCCTGCGTCAAGTCTCGTTGTTCGCCGGGCTCCCAGATCAAGCTATCACCGCGTTGGCCAGCCGGGTGCGGGTCCGCACCTTTCGGAAGGGCGAGGTGCTCTTTCAGAAGGACGATCCCGGCACCAGCCTGTTCGTCCTGAAATCGGGGCGGATCAAGATCAGCACCTTCTCCAGCGAGGGGAAGGAGGCGATCTTTACTGTTCTTGGGCCCGGAGAGGTGTTTGGCGAACTGGCGCTCCTGGATGGCGCCCCTCGTTCCGCCGCCGCCACGTCCCTGGAGCTGTCGCGCCTGCTGACTCTCGATCGGGCCGGCTTCGTGGCCTTCCTGCGCGAGCAGCCGGACGCCGCGCTCCTCCTCTTGGGGGATTTGACCGCCAGGGTGCGCCGGCTCAGTGCCCAGGTGGAGGATCTGATGTTCCTCGATATTCCGGGCCGCCTGGCACGCACCTTGCTCCGCCTCGGCGAGCAATATGGCCGCCCCACGGCGCGTGGGGTGGAGATCGATCTGCAACTGACCCAGACCGAGTTGGGCGGTATGGTGGGGGCGACCCGCGTTAGCGTCAATCGCCTCCTTCATTGGTTCGCCGAACGCGAGTTGATCGCCCTGGACGATCGACGCATCGTGCTGGTGCGGCCGGACGCGCTGCGCGCCCGCATCGTAGGCTGAGAAAGGGCCCCCATGGAGCGGAATCTCGAAGGGCGCGTAGCCCTGGTAACCGGCGGCGCCGAGGGGATTGGCCTCGCCATTGTCCGGCGGCTGGCCCAGGCAGGGGCACGGGTGGCGATCGCCGATCTCAATCGGGCCGCCCTCGAACCGACCGCGGCGGCCCTGGCAGCGGAAGGACTGACCGTGGCCGGCTTTCCCGCCGACGTCAGCGAGCCAGGGTCCGTCCATGATTTGGTGGCGGCGGTGGAGGCGCACTGGGGACCAGCGGAAATCCTGGTCAATAACGCGGGGATCACCGGCGGCTCGACCGAGGTACGCGATTTCGACCCTGCCGTATGGGACCAGGTCTTCGCGGTGAACGCCCGCGGGGTCTTTCTCTGCTGCCAGGCGGTGCTCCCGGGGATGCTGGCCGCCAAGCGGGGGCGGATCGTGAACATCGCCTCGATCGCCGGCAAGGAGGGGAATCCGAGGCTGAGCGCGTACTCAGCCTCCAAGGCGGCAGTGATCGGATTCACCAAGGCGCTGGCCAAGGAAGTGGCGCGCGAGGGCATTCTGGTCAACGCCATCTCGCCGGCGGTGATCCAAACCCGGATCCTTGATCAAGTTTCCCAGGCCACCCGCGATTATATGATCGAGCGGATCCCCATGGGAAGAGTAGGCCAACCGGAAGAGGTGGCCGCCCTGGTCCACTGGTTGGCCGGAGACGATTGCAGCTTTACTACCGGGCAGTGCGTGGACATTAGCGGCGGGCGCGCCACCTACTGACTCAGTGTGGCGTCACGGTCATCACGGCCGTTTGAGTGACGGTCGGTGTTCCGGCATTACTTGCCGGGGTGGCTGACGGGGTGGTGCTCCCGACCGCGAGTGGCGTCGAACGCCTCCTGGTTATCGGTGACGGGGACATCGTGGCAGTGCCGCTGGGAGTAGCCGTGCCTCCACACACCCCGCCGGGTATCACCACGGTACTCTCGTTCACTTGCGCCCGGCAGCCGCTCAGGACGGTCAGCGCCGCCACCGCGATCTTGGTTTGCGACCCATCGGTGCTTATCGCCTCCAGGACGAATGTATGGGAGCTAAGGGGATAAGCCCTGGCACCCTGAGTTGGCATGGCCAGGCCGTCAATCTGGAACCTTCCCGCGTTGGTCGTGTGCCAGTTCAAGGTGAAGTGGGCGGCCGTGAGCGAGTAGCCGAACCGCAGCCCCAGTTCACCCGGAGTCGGAGTAACAGTGGGGGTGCGGGTGTCGGTCGCGGAAGGCCCAGTGGTGGGGGTCGCGGTCACGGTGGGGGTTGCGCTCCGGGTAAAGGTGGGAGACGGCGACGAAGTGGGCGTGACGGTGCCGGTGTTGGTGGGGATCGGTGTGTTGGTGACGGTCGCGCTATCGGTGGCGGTCGCGGTGCTCGTTGCGGTCGCGGTGAGGGTTGGTGAGGCACTAGGGGTGGCCGTACCCGACGGAGTGAGGCTCACGGTCGGCGTTGCTGGAGTGGGCGTGTCGGTCGCGGTTACTGGAGTGGGTGTACCCGTCGCGGTCCCGGTGGCGGATGGGTGGACGGCGGGGTGGGGCGTGACGCCGGGATGGTGGAGGCGGAACCGCCCAGGCGGGCGCATCGGGGAACCGAGCAGGCTGGATCGGAACGTGAGCGTGGGCGGGACAGCGGTCGCCCGAGGCGCGATAGGCGTGGGGCTGAAGGTAGGCCGAGGAGTGGGCCCGCTCGTAGGGCTGGAGGTCACGGTCGAGGACGCCACGCGGGCACAGGACCGGCCGATGACTACGGTTGGGCAGCTGGGGGTTGCCGCGTGGTGACCGCCTCGGTGGAGGAAGATGGCCGCCGCGAGGGCCGCGCACGCCAGGACGAATGCCAGCCCGGCTAGCCATAGGATCCAGCGACGGGATCTCGCGCCGGCTTCCCCGGCAAGGGCGGCTGAATTGGCCTCCACCTGCACAAGCCCTTCGGCCTGGGTGCTTGCCGCCGGATCATTCACGCTGGTGGCCACCAAGGAAAAGGGAAGGTCGGCGGCACCGGCCGATACGGGAGGATGCACGGTGAGCGCCGCCTGAGCTACCCCGTGTGCCGGCACGGCGAGACGCTGGGGACTGAGCGTGTACCACCCATCGGGAAGCCCTTGGATCTCCAGCAAATAGTCACCGGTCTCGAGCGCGGAGTTGTGCATGGTGACCATGACCCGGTCCTGGTCCCCAGCCCGAACCCGGCGGCGCGGCGGTTGAAGTGTGAGATCGATCATGCCCCGCCCATGCCGCCCTTTCCCACCGAACCCCGACCGCGCACTGAAGCGCACGGCTTTTACCCTACCCGATAGCGGGCCGCCGCACAAGGCGGCCATGCGGACGGAAGGCGATCCGCGCTATCCTGAGCGTAGGACGCCGTGCCCGCCCATCCCGGTTGACAAGGGTGGCTACTTGCACGGGGCGCGAGGAAAGCGACGATGAAACTAGCCTTTATCGGCGGCGGGAGCTACGCCTGGGGACCACCGCTGCTCACCGACCTGGCGCTCGCTACCCATCTGACGGGCGAGGTGGTTCTCCACGATCTCGACCCGGTGGCTGGAGAGCGGCTCGCCCGTCTAGGTACGCTGCTCACCGCCCAGACCGCCTCCCCGCTGGCCATTCGCTTCACGCCATCTCTGGAAGAGGCGCTGGATGGGGCGGATTTCGTGGTGCTCAGCATCACCACCGGCGGGCTGGCCGCGATGGAGGGGGATCTGGCCATCCCTGAGTCGTATGGCATGATGCAGCCGGTAGGCGACACGGTAGGGCCGGGTGGTCTGAGCCGGGCTCTGCGCAACATTCCTGTCGTGGTCGATCTGGCCCGTCAAATGGAGGAACGCTGCCCCCAGGCGTGGCTGATCAATGTGACCAACCCCCTGGCCGCCCTCTGTCGGGCAATCAGCAAGATGACGACGATTCGGGTCATTGGCCTCTGCCATGAGATGCGTTCGGTCCAACGAGGCATGGCCGCCCTTCTTGGCTCGGATGAACTGACGCGAGACTGGCGGGTGGCTGGGGTCAATCATCTGCCCTGGATTACCAACCTGGAAGTCGGCGTCGCCGCGCGGATCGCGGAGTCCGCCGAGAAAGCGCTCGCCCGCCGTCCCCTCTCCCTGGATCCTTTCCAGGATCATTTTAGAATTAAACTGGACCTGCTTGCCGCCTATGGCACCTTTCCGGCCGCCGGTGACCGCCATCTGGCGGAGTTCTTCCCTCACTACCTCCGTCGACCCGATGAGGCTCTGGCTCGGTACGGGGTACGGATGACCACCATCGCGCACCGTGGGGCCCGGAGAGCCGCGGCCGAGAGCATGGTGCTCCGGCTCCTGGAGGGCGAGGATCAATTACCAGAGCCACAACCCTCGGGCGAGCAGGTGGTACCGGTGATCGAGGCGCTGCTGGGCCACCGCGCGGGCGAGTTTGTCGTGAATGTACCCAACGATGGGCGGATCGCCGGGCTGCCGGACGACGCGGTGGTGGAGTGCATGGCGACAATCGATAGCGCGGGGATTGGGCGAACGCCGGGGTTGCCGCTGTCTACGGCTCCCCTTGCCTGGACGCGGACCCACGCGGCGGCCCAGGAACTGGTCGTGTCGGCGGCCCTGGAGCAAAGGATGGACCTCGCCGTGCGAGCGCTGCTCCTCGATCCGCTGTCCTGGCGGCTGAATCGGGCCGAGCTGGCGAGCTTGGTCAAGGCGCTGGCGGCCCACAACGCGCGGTTCGTTACGCCGATCTAGGGAACGTGGTAGCCTTTCCCATGGCGTCTCCGAGGCGTTGCCGCTACCGTGAGACCAGAAACCAGCAGCATATCGCGGCCCAGTCGATCGGGAGCGAGTAAAGAAGAGCGTAATGCGGGAAGAGCAAATCACCGGCTCGGGGCCCATTCGAGGTCGGGCCGACATCCATATGCACAGTACGTATAGCGATGGCCTGGCCAGCCCCGAGCAGATCGTACGCTTCGCCGAACGGAGCGACCTGGATCTGATCGCGATTACCGATCACGATGCCCTGGCGGGCGCGCTGGCTGCCCGTGAAATGGTGGCGAAGGGCCACTTCACGTTTGAAGTGATCGTAGGCACCGAGGTCACCACGGCCCGTGGGGTGCATCTGCTGGCCCTGTTCATCGAGGAACCTATCCCCATGTTCCGTTCGTTGGAGCACACGATCGACCTGGTAGCTCGACAAGATGGTATATGCATCGCTCCCCACCCGCTCAGTCCCCTCACCCCCAGCGTGGGACGCCGGCAGATTGAGCGGTTACTGGCCGCGCGTTACCCCTTGGGCGGAGTGGAGACGATGAATCCTACCCCGGCTGGGCGGATTACCCGCGCTAAGCTTCGGCGGCTGAATGCGCGGTGGGGCCTGGCCGAGGTGGGAGGCAGCGACGCTCACTTCCTGTGCCGCATCGGGACCGCCTACACCGAATTCGAAGGCACGGGGTCGGCGGACTTCCGGGCCAGCCTTCTGGCCGGAACCACCATCGCCTGTGAGGCGCCATTGCCCCATCCCCATGTGCGGATGGCTGAATACATGCGGCAAAGCGGTAAGAGTTTGCTGGTCAATCCGGCGCAAAAGATCCAGCGCCGGCTAAGCCGCGGGGCCTAGCCGCCTAACCATTTCTTGGCAGGCAGGGGTGATCAAATCCTGCTTGCCACTACACCTCAGTTATCGGTGGTAATGGGGCGGCGCCGAACCGTGCGATCGACCAGGTCCATCAGATGCTCGGGATTGAAGGGCTTGGAGACGTAGTGATTGATATGCAGGGCGCGGGCCTCGTGCTCTTCATCCTGCGGCCGGCGGGCCGAGACCACGATCACCGGAATATCGCCGGTGTCCGGGCTATCTTTCATCTGGCGGAGCATCTCCCATCCCTCCATCTTGGGAAGGGTCAGGTCCACTAACATCAGGTCCGGCAATTCGCGGCGGGCAAGCTCCAATCCCTTGAGGCCGTTTTCCGCCTCAAGCACCCTATATCCCTTAAAGGTAAGGTTCAGGACAAAGATCTTCATGTGCAGGGGATTGTCCTCGGTGACAAGGATCAACGGCGCGTCGGGATGTGGTTGTTGCATCGGAGGTCTCCTTCAGGCCCGCTTCCGCGGAACTCATTCTAAAGGTAGAGTAATGCGAATAAGGGTGCCAGTCCCAGGCTTGCTGCGTAACGAAAAGGTGCCGTTGAGGAGGGCTACCCGCTCTTTCATTCCCATCAAGCCGAGTTGACCATTTCGGCGGGTGGATGCTTCACGGGGATTGAAACCCTGGCCCCAATCGCGCACGGTGATCGTCATGGTCTTCCCCTTGGCAGCCAGGCGAACCAGAACTCGCTCGGCGCGGGCGTGCTTTTTGGCATTGGTGAGCGCCTCCTTGACCATCCGGAAAATCGCGGTCTCGAGAGCAGCGGGGAGCGGCCCCACCTGCCCCACCAGGGAAAACTCCACTTGCCAACCCAGGTCAGTTTCCAACTGAGAAAGGTATTGGCGCAACGCCAGGACCAGCCCAAAATCATCCAGGGTGGATGGGCGGAGGTCGAAGATCACGTTACGCGATTCGTCAATGCATTCGGTCAGGAGGGCCATTCCGCGCTCCAGGGAATGGCGATCCGATGCATCGGCAACCGAAAAAGCATGAGCCTGCAAATATTGATAGGCGCTGACAATCATCTGGGCCAGCCCATCGTGCATATCGCGGGCGATTCGCCGCCGCTCCTCCTCTTGCGAGTGGATCAACTTGTGCGCGAGGACGGTAAGGCGCCCCTCCTTCTCCCGAATATGAACATAGAGCTGCGAGTTCTCCACGGCGGTGGCTACCTCGGCCGCCAGGACCGAGAGAAGAAAGACCTCATCCACACTGAACGCATACGGGGCGGCTGTATAGAGCTCCAGGACGCCAATCATCCCCATGCGTGTACGTAAGGGAGCGCTGAGCACGCTGGCCGGAGGCAACCCATTCTCCAGGAGGGGCATCTCCAGATTCCCAAGCTCCACCGGGTCGGTAATCTGGACCGCCGCGCCCGCCTCCAGCACCCGCGCCGCGACGCTGCGGGAGAGGGCCGGCCGCGCCTCTTGCATCCAGGCGCTGTCAATGCCGATCCCCGCCTCGGGCACCAAGGTCCGCCGCTCATTCAGCAGCATAATGCAACAGGTATGAAAATTCAGGGTTCCACTGAGTTGATCGCGCACCTGCAACAATACCTCATCCAGGCTGCTGGCCAGGTTGAACAGGCGGCCAACCTCGTAGACCAGGAACAACTGGTTGAGACTGTGCTGCAAATCCCGATTCAGCCGGTGTTGCTGGACCGTATCACCTATAACCTGGGTCACCGCCTCCAGCGCGGACACAAAGCTAGGAGGGAGCTTCTTGGCCTCGGTGAGCACTTGCAAGGCGCCAATCGGCAACCCATCCAGGCCGTTAATCGGGGTGGAAAAAAGCTGGCGTCCGCCCGGCCTATCCTCCTCGAAGGGGATCATCTGCGTCGATCGCTCGCGCATGGATCGATAGGCCGCCACCAGCGATTGGCCCTCGAGCAGCATTCCGCGATCCCGGCCCAGGCCATCCACATACCGGAGGGTTCGGGCGGGATTTCGCACGAGGCCGGCAGCAACCGAGCAGCCGGGTAACAACGCGCGCACCGTACGCAAGGCGCCGGCGGCGAGCCTGACCTCGGCCTGCTCCGCACTCATGAGTATCCCCTCTTCCTTCGTCTGGTAGTGCCGTGGGCTAGCATACTCCCTGTGGCGTACCTCGACAATCACCCTGGCGGATGGAGAGAGCAATCCTTGAAAAAGCCCCAACGAGGTGATATTGTGTACTATATTAGAGGAATAGATCGGGAGGAGGTAGCACAATGGCCGTGGCGAACGCCACCTCGGATGAAACGAGGAGGCTATCGGTAGTGGCGCAGACGCATCAGCAGGCGGTGCAAACGAGTACTCGAGAAGCCGCGCGCCTAGTGTTGGAAATTCTTGGGGGGGCACTTGCCGCCTATGTACTTGGGGTAAAAGACCGGAAAACCGTGCAGCGTTGGGCGTCCGGCACCGTGCATGGACTACGCCCGGAATCCGAGGCCAGATTGCGAGGGATCCATGAGATCATCACTCTTTTGGCCCGTTTTGAAGGGCCGGAAACCATACGCGCCTGGTTTCTCGGGATGGCTCCCGAGCTCGATGACGTGGCACCTGCCCGCG
>JANWHO010000178.1 GCA_025450375.1 Chloroflexota bacterium | reverse complement strand
GGTCCACGGCGAACATGCCCTTGACATCCTGGTGGCCGGTCCACCAAGCCTCGACCGCCGTGCGCTCCTGCGCAATGAGCGCTCCGGTGGCGATATCGGGGAACAAGCTGATGCCGCTCGTCTTCGAGAGCACGGAGCGGGCGCCGTCGATACGGGGCTGAATGTTCAGCGAGCCGGGGGTGGCGATAAAGAGAGCGACCTTGCCCGAACCCACCAGAGCGGCGATGTGCTGGCCCATCCCGACGCCGGACTGGAAGAGATCCTGGCCGATATAGGCAAGGCGCTTGTTGGTCGGTGATCCGTCCGCGTTATAGGCGATCACCGGAATACCGGCGGCGAAGGCGGCATTGGTCGGTGCGTCGAAGGCCGCCTTGTCGATAATGCAGACGGCGATGCCGTCCGCCTTACCGGCAATGGCCACCTGCATGGCCTTGGTCATCTCGGAAACGATCGAGTTCGCCGAGCCTGTCCACTGGAAGGTGCATCCCAGCAGTTTGCAGGCATCGGCGGCGCCGGACTGGCAGGGGGTGAAGAAGGCGTTGGTGGTAACGTGGTTCACGAAGACAAAATGATAGCCCTTCATCGGCAGCGCATCACTGCGTCCCGCCGCCAGGGCGTCTTCCACCTGACCCGCCTTGAGAGCGGCCATCATGGCAGCGCTGCCGAGGCCCAACTTGGCAACCGTCGTGAGTGCGGTGCGGCGGCTAACCTCGAGTTCCTTCTGGCCAAACTCCGGTGTCTGCTCCAGCGTGTCGTTCTCCACGGCCAACCACCTTTCCCCAAATTGGGAATTGTATGGACCTCCGCCGACGCGAGACTGAACACGACAGGGGAGCGCCATACGGGATTCGGAATTTATTTGACCTCCGAAACCAGAGCAAACCCTCAGTCTGCGCTAGTTCATAGCACACCAGGGGGGAGCATGTCAAGGCGCCGCGGTGTCCCGGCCACGGTCTGAAAATAATCAGGCAGAGCGGGTCTTGGGAGGAGGAGGGCGAGGGCCTTGGCGGGATGGTAGGCATAGAAGCGGCGTGCCGCATGGAGTTACCCGACTGGGTGAACAGATGTAGGCTTGGTGGTGCATCCATGAAGGAGGTGTCCAATGCCGAGGAATCAGCCAGGTGCTGACCTCTAAGCAACCGGGGCAACTCCAGTCGCCGGTTGGTCCAGTTTGTAGCCGGAGGTCACCAGGTCGATCAACTCGGTCACCGTAGTGTCCCGCGTCCGCTTGTCGTAGACGATCCGCCCGCCGCTTAAAAAGTTGATCCGGTCCGAGACCTCGAAGATTTGCGCGTAGTTGTGGGCGATCAAGATAATCGATACGTCTCCCCGCCGCCGTAGTTCCTGGACCAGATTCAGGACCAGCTTCCCTTCCCGGACCCCCAGCGCGGCGAGCGGCTCATCCATGATCAGCACCTTCGGGCTTGAGTAGATCGACCGGGCCACCGCGATGGATTGGCGTTGACCGCCCGAGAGCCGGGCCACCGTGCTATCCACGCTGGGGATCCGGATCCCCAGGGTCTCCAGGTACTTTTCCGTCTGCACCCGCATCGTCCGGTTGTCCAGGAGGGGGATACCCAGCACTCGTTTCTTCTGTTCCCTCCCCAGGAACATATTGTGGAAGACGCTCAGGTCATTAATCAGCGCCAGATCCTGATACACGGTCTGGATGCCCAGGGCCCGCCCCTCAATGGGGGAACCGAGGGTAATCGCCTTCCCATTGAACCGCAGAGTTCCCGTATCCGGCTTCTGGAATCCGCAGAGAATCTTAATCAGGGTGGATTTTCCCGCCCCGTTGTCTCCCACCAACCCCAGGACCTCGCCATGGTGCAATTGCAGGCTGACATCCACCAGGGCGGTGACGGCGCCAAACCGCTTGCTGATGTGATCCGCCTCCAGGACGACCGGCGCGTTCTCCTCCATCAGCCTTTCCCCCGCATACGTGCCGTGCTCACCCAAACATTGAGCACCATGGCCGCCACGATAGCCGCCCCGAGGTAAATATCGGACTCCGTGGCCTGGGCGCCCACCAGCACCAATCCGTTGTTGAGGGTGGCAATCACGAAAGCGCCAATCAGAGCCCCAAGCGCCGTGCCGGATCCGCCAAAGAGCGAGGTGCCGCCGATCACCGCCGCCGCGATGGAGAGCAAGACCAGGTTTCCGCTCCCTGCCAGCGGGTCGGCGGATCCGTACTGGGCCGTGTTGATGATGCCCGAAAACGCCGCCAGGCCGCCCACGATCATGAAGGAGTAGATCTTGATCCGATCGGTGCGAACGCCAATCTCTTTCGCTCCCAGGAGGTTGCTGCCGGTGGAGATCGTGTGCAGACCAAAGGTGGTTCGAGTCAGCACCAGGCTCACGATCAGCACGACCCCCAGGGCCCAGAGGAACGGCGTGTAGCCTGTAATGGCGATGAATGACCAGAACGAGTTCAGCGGCCCGTACAGGTTCTCACCGAAGATCTTGTTGAATGGTTCCTGCACCGGCATCGACATCGGCGTACTATTCGCGATCGTCACTGCCGCCCCTCCCAGCAAGAAAAGGGTGCCCAGGGTGGTGATCAGCGAGGGGATCCGCAATTTGACCGTGATCAGCCCGTTCATCAGGCCAATGGCAACCCCCGCCAGCAAGGCGATCGGCGCGGTGATCCAGAGCGACCAGCCCCAGTTGGTGGTCATCCAGACCATCAGGAAGGGAGCTAGCGAGAAGGTACTGCCCACCGAGAGGTCGATCTCGCCGGTGATCATCACCAGAACTTCCCCGGCCGCGATCAGCCCTACCCGCCCGGTATCGCGCAGCACCACGCTCATCTCCGAGGAAGTCAGGAAGGTGGTGTTTTGAATCTGGAAGTAGAGTGCTAGGAGGATCGCCACCACGGCGATACTGGCCGCGCGGTAATGCGAGAGGATGCTCAAAACAGCATCCGCGACGGAACTCGCGTTCCCCGCCGACAGTCCTCGTTTGCTATCCGGCGTCGCCGCCCGCGCCATCACGTCCTCGTTTCCCGCATTGCCAGCGGCAGTCAAACGCCGTCCCGTGGTTGGGGTGGAGATGTTGCCATCCGCAAACCCCCAACCCCAGGGCGGCGTCTCACATCGCCAGGGCTACCATCACATACATGGAAGCGCCGCGTCCGCTACACGGGTTCGGCGCTGGCGCTGCCCTCGAAGCGGCTCTTCACCTTGACATACGGGCCCACGTTGGCCTTGCTGACGAAGGCAAGGCTGGTGTCGGTGTTGGCGGGCGACACGGCGCCGCCGGATAGTTTGAACATATAGATCTGCAGGGTGGGCAGGAACCCTTGCAGGTACGGCTGCTGATCGGTGGTGAAGGTGAGGTCGCCGCTCGCCACCAGGGTCAGGGTATCGGGCAGCAGATCGTAGCCGGCAGTAATCACGCCCTTGGCCGCCAGGCCATACTTCTTGGAAATCTGGCCGCAGGCCAGGGTATCAGTGGCGCCGGTGCCGAACAGACCGGCTACGGTCTTATGGCTGAGATAATAACTTTCAATCTTCGAAAGTTCATCGGCGGCCTGCGCCCCGGTGGGCAGTACATCGTAGGTCACCGGGTTACCGGCATCCTTGATCGCCTGAATGTAGCCGTTGAGGCGCGGCTGCAAGTTGAGGGAGCCGGGGGTGGCGATGGAGAGCATGACATGGCTGCCCTTCTTGAGCATCGGCAGCCACTTATTGGCGATGTTGTAGCCGGACTGGTAGAGGCTCTGGCCCACATAGGCTAGCCGGGCGTTGCCCGCCGTGTCCGCGTTGTAACCGATAACCGGAATGCCCACGCTCAGGGCGTCCGTGGTCGGCTTATTGAATGCCTTGGCGTCCACCAGAGCCACCGCGATACCGGCCACACGGGCGGCGATGGCGCCCTGCATGGCGCTCACCATTTCGGAGACGATGCTGTTTTGGGAGCCGGCCCACTGATAGGTGCAGCCAGTCCAGGCACAGGCGTCCTGAATGCCGTAAATGGTGGGGGTGAAGAATGGGTTGGTCGTCACATGGTTGACGAAGACGATCTTGTAACCCTTCTTCGGCAACCCAAAGGCGGCCAGGGCGTCCTGCACGTCGCGGCCGAGGCCAGCGCCCAACCCAGCGGCCACGGCGGCCCCGCCAAGACCCATCTTGGCCGCGATGCGCAGCGCCTTACCGCGGCTAACCTCGATGCTGATCCGCTCCGCCAGATTTACCTGCTCCTGAATATCTTGCTCCACGACAGGCCACCTTTCCCCTTCGAGAGGGAACTAACGAACCACTCCCACCATGGGCGAGGCTGGGCACGAATGGGAGAGCGGCGCCATACAGGGATACGGATCCGAGGATAAAACCAGCAGAACCTACGAACCAGCCTGCGCTATTAGATAGCACAGCAAGGGGTAGGGTGTCAACGTATACATTCCCGGCTTGAACAAATAGACCGTGACGGGCTGTTAGACTCGTTCTCGGGAGCCGTGCCGAGCGCGGGCCCGAGTAGGTACAGGAAGTTCGAGGAGCAAGGATGCCCACGGTATTGGTCACCGATAGTCTGGCGCGGCCCGGAGAGGGCGGCGGCATCGGCCTTCTGGAGGATGCCGGCCTGGAGTTGCGCTTCCAATCATTCCCCCGCGACAGCCTCGCCGCTGAGCTTATCGCCCGGCTTCAAGGCTGTTTCGCGGTGCTGGCCGCCGGCCACCGCTACACCGACGAGGTATTCGCGGCCCTGCCTGAACTATGCGTGGTAGCTCGGTTGGGAGTCGGCTTTGATGCTATAGACATCGAGGCGGCCACCCGCCGGGGCGTTTGTATTACCACCACGCCCGGCGCCCTGGAATGGGCGGTAGCCGACCACACGATGGGACTGATTCTCGATCTGGCCCACCATATCGGTCAGGATGATCGGGCGATCCGGCGCGGCGAGTGGCGGCAATTTTACGGGCTGGACGTGACCGGGAAAACGCTCGGGCTCGTCGGTCTGGGGCGTATCGGCCAATTGACGGCCCAACGAGCGCGCGGCTTCGATATGCGGATCCTGGCCCACGAACCGCGTCCCGATCCGGACTTCGTGGGGCGCCATGGAATCGAACTGGTTCCCCTCGACGATCTGCTGGCCCAGAGTGACTTCGTTTCCTTGCACATCCCGTTAACCGCCCAGACCAACCATCTGATCAACACCGAGCGATTGGCGCGGATGAAGCCAGGCGCCTATCTGATTAACACCGCCCGCGGGGGATTGATCGATGAGGACGCATTGTTCAATGCCCTGCAAGCCGGGAAGCTGGGGGGCGCCGGCCTGGACGTGCGCGACCCCGAGCCGCCCCGCGATCCACGCTTCGCTACCCTGGAGAACGTCGTGTTGACTCCTCATGTGGCGGGGCTGACGGACGGGCGCTGGCTGGCCTGCGGCACCATGGCCGCCACGGGCGTCTTGCGGG
>JANWHO010000177.1 GCA_025450375.1 Chloroflexota bacterium | reverse complement strand
GCTCTGATGCGGGCGCATTGGAGGCGCGGCACCCCCCTCCGGCTGGTGGGAATCCGGGTCTCCGGCCTCAGCCTTCACCTTGGGGCGGCGCAACTGCCGCTCTTTCCCGATAGCCCCATCCCATAGTCGGCGCCGAGCTCGGTCGGATCGGTCCGATCCGACCGATGGCTGAAGTGACCGGTGATTCAGGGAACGAGCCCATCCTCGGCGGCGTCGTTCACTCCACCCAACCGTTGGCCAACCACCCACCATCCACCCCGAAGGTCTCGCCGTTCACCCAGTCCGCTTCGTCGCTGGCGAGGAAGATAGCGGCTGCCGCCACGTCCTCCGGCGTGCCCATCCGCCGATTGGGGGTGCGAGCCACGATTCGGTCCTTAGGAAACAGTCCGCGCTTCACCAGATCGTCCTGGAGGGCGGTACGGATAAAGCCAGGCGCGATGGCGTTGACTCGGAGGCCGCGCGGTCCCCATTCTACGGCCAGCGATTGAGTGAAGGCCATGATTCCCCCTTTGCTCGCGCCATAGGCGGCCCGCATGGGAAGCCCTGTCTTGGAGGTGAGCGAGGCAATGTTGAGAATGCGCCCGCTCCCCTGGCCCAGCATCACCCGTCCAGCGGCCTGGGCGCAGAGAAAGGGGCCGGTGAGATTGGTATCGATTACCCGCTGCCATTCCGCCAGTTCCAGTTCCTCGGTCGGGCGCACCAGCCCCACCCCCGCGTTGTTGACCAGGATATCAAGACGGCCAAACCGTTCGACCACCGCGTCGACCATGGCCCGCACCGCCGCCGCGTCCCGCACGTCTCCGGGAAGGGCCAGCGCATCGGCGCCAATCTCCTCCGCCACTGCTCTCAGCGGTCCCTCGCTCCGGCCCGAGAGCGCCACTTTCGCGCCCTCACGGCCGAAACCCACCGCGATAGCTCGGCCAATCCCGCTTCCCGCGCCCGTGACCAACCCTACTTTTCCCGCCAGCCTGCCCATGTTCGGTGCTTCCTTCCCATGACCGCCCGCCGGCGAGGCCGGCATGTACAGTGTATACATCAGGATAGCGGTTTCCCTGGCCTGATATGCTACGATTTAAGCTTGCATCCGTACCTCCCGAGTGGAAAGTGAGATACCCGCGTGCCCAAAACCCGTTTCGATTTGGTAATGATGGATCTCGATGGAACCCTGCTGGACGAACATTCCCGGGTAACGGCGCGCACACGGGCCAGCCTGGAGCAAGCCAGCGCGGCCGGGGTCGCGATTGCCGTGGCGACCGGACGCAGCTATGCCCTGGTCCGCTATTTTACCGAGGGCCTACCCCTAACCGGGCCGCAAATCACCTATAACGGCGCCGTGGTTGTCGATCCGGTTACGGGGAAGCCCACTTACTTGCAAGCGGTTCCCACCGCGTTCGTAGGCCCGGTGCTGGACTTCCTGCGCGAGCGCGATATTTTCTCCTGCTACTATACCGAGGACACGATCTTCATCGAGGGGCACGCGCCGCTGGAACGGGCCCTGGTGCCGCCGGACTTCCCCAACCAGCCGGTGGTGGTGGACGATCTGATGAGCCTGGTGCATCTGCCATGCCTCAAGCTGGTCGCGGTGGCCAGGCCCGACGATATCGCCCGGTTGCGACCGCCGGCCGAGGCGGCTTTCGGCCTGGATCTCTACGTCACTCAGACCGCGGCTGTATTGTTAGAGTTCCTGCATCCCGCCGTCTCGAAAGGGGCCGCCTTGCGCGAGGCCGTGGCCTATCTTGGCTTGGATCCCGCCCGCGTGATCGCCTTTGGCGATGGGCACAACGACATCGGACTCTTGCAAGCCGCCGGGACGGGGGTGGCGATGGCGAACGCGGATCGGGAGGTGCGCGAGATCGCCGATCTGGTGGCGCCCGCGAATACCGAGGATGGGATCGCCCAGGTGCTCGACCAGATACTCTGGGAGTAACTCGCCAGCCTATTACGCCTGATAGACGATCTCCCCTCCCACGATGGTGGTATGCACTTGAAGATCGGGGGTAAGCAGCACCAGGTCGGCCCGTGCTCCGGGGACGAGCGAGCCCCGTTCACCTTCCAGGCCAAGCAGGCGGGCCGGGGTGCTGGTCATGGCCGGCAACGCCTCGAGGAGGCTCAGGCCGCCGAAACGCATATAGCGGCGGAGGGCCTCGATCGGGGAGAGACCGCTGCCCGCCAGGCCGCCGTCGCGCCGGCGAACCGTCTCACCATCCCAGGTTACCTGCTGCCCCAGCATGGCGTAGTCGCCAGGCGGACAGCCCGCGACCGAGACTGAATCGGTGACCACCACCACTCCATGGGTGCCCTTGGCGCGTACGGTAAGGCGGATCGCGGCCGGATGGATGTGATAGCCATCAGGAATGATCCCCGGAGTCAGATCGTCGTGGTCCAGGGCCGCGCCGGGGAGGCCGGGCGCCCGGTGCAGGAATGGGACCATGGCGTTGAAAAGGTGAGTTGCCATCCGGGCGCCGGCTCCGACGGCGGCGGTTGCCTGAGGATAGTCGGCCCCGCTGTGGCCCAGGGAAGCGATTGCTCCGGCGGCCACGATGGACGCGACGGCGCCGTGGTTTCCTGGGGCTTCCGGCGCCACGGTCACCATGCGGACGGTCGCTCGCGACACCCGCTGAATACTTTCCCACTCCGCCACATCGAAAGGACGGATGTTGGCGACCTGGTGTGCCCCATGATAATCAGGATTAAGCCATGGCCCTTCCTGATGCGTCCCCAGGATCGAGGCGCCCCTCGGCGGCGTCTCCACGGCCGCCGCGATGGCCGCCAGGCAGGCGAGGAGCCGGGGGGCTTGAGAGCTGACAATGGTGGGCAGCACGGCGGTGCAGCCATATTGAGGCAAGCACGCGGCCAGGTCGGTAATCGCCGCGAGGGTTCCCGTCTGCACGTCGTGACCACCGAAACCGTTACATTGCATGTCAATCAATCCGGGGATCAGCAACAAGCCGTCGCCATCCAGGCACGATTCGCCCGTGACCTCCGATCCACCAGGCTCGACGGTGGCGATTCGCTCGCCCATTACCCGCAGGGTTCCACCAGGAATGATCCCTTCCGGGATGAAGATATCCGCCTTGGTAATCAACATGCTCGCGGTTTCCTCCTTGAAATGCAGTGTACCCAGGATTGGCGCCCCCGCCCCGCCTCGACTGATGTATCTTGAAAGGCAAGCATACAGGCGAGTGACAGCGGCCCCGCAATGGAAGGGTCAGCCCGCGCGCCGAAGGAAAGGCCAGAGTAATGGCGGATGTGACAATTACCCCCAAAAAGAATGGTCCCTACTATATCAAGGGCACGATCCGCGTGACCTTGCCGGATGGCCAGGAACTGGTGACCGAGGAGGAGACCTGGCTGTGCCGGTGCGGCGGCTCGGCGAACAAGCCGTTCTGCGACGGCACGCACAAGCGGATCGGCTTCCAGGCGGACGAGGGGGCGGCGGGCGCCGCGACGGAGTAGCACGCACGGGGAAAGCGAGTGGTACGTGGTGGATCTCGAATCGGTGGCGGAGCGTCCGCTCTTTGATGTTTTGGTCCGCGGGCGGTCGTCGATCGACCTCACCTTTCTGGGTCTACCCCACCTGCCGCGGCTGGGCGAGGAATATCACGCGACCGGATTCGCGATGAACCCCGGCGCCTCGTTCATCAACGCCGCCGCCACCGCCCGCCTTGGTTTACGCACCGGCTACGCCACTGATCTTGGGAACGATTTTTGCAGCCGCTATATCCATGATCAGCTCAAATCAACCGGGATCGACGAGCGGTTCATCCACTTTCATGAGCAAGATCTGACCGAACTAAGCGTCGGACTCTCGTTTCCTACCGATCGGACATTTATCACCTGGGACGCCGCCGAAGGCTGGGAGGATCGCGGAGTCTTGATCGACGACTTGCGCCGGAATGTCGTGCGCTGCATTTTTACCCACGTCCCTTTAAGCCCGGACGTCCATGCCGAGGCTCGTCGCCAGGGCATCCCTGTGTGCGTCGATTCATTCTGGCAAATTGACTACTTGCACTCGGATCGGGTGTGGCAATCCATCGAGCAGGCCACGATCTTCATGCCCAACTTGATCGAGGCGTTCGAGATCACCGGGACCGACACGGCCGAGGACGCGCTCGCCCTCTTGAGTAAACGAGTGCCCATGGTGGCGATCAAGCTGGGAGCCGCCGGGGCGATCGGCAGCCATCACGGTCACATGTATCGGGTGCCCGCCCTGAAGGTCGAGGTGGTCGACACTACGGGCGCTGGGGACAATTTCGATGCCGGGATGATCTACGGTCTCTTGCGCGATCTCCCGTTTCCCGAATGCCTGCGCTGTGGTGTGGTGGCCGGCAGCCTGTCCACGCGCCAGGCGGGCGGGGTGGAGGGCAGCGCCACCGCCGAGGAGATGGTGGCCGGCCTGCTTGCGCTTGGCCCTACCGAGAGCGAGGAGTAACGGGTCGGACAGGAGGCGAAAGCCTCTGCCTGCCCTCCTGAATTTTCAGGCAAAACCGCGAAATACCGCACGTTTGTTCCAATGCTGACAGCTTTTGTCAGGGTCTACGTGATAAGGTAAATACACCATGAAGGCAGCTCGACTCCTGGCGATTACCTTGCTTCTCCAGGCACGAGGAAAGCAAACGGCCCGAGACTTAGGGCGGGTGCTTGAGGTTTCGGAACGGACGATCTACCGAGATATCGCGGCTCTTGGCGAGGCGCGGGTGCCGGTGGTGGCGGAGCCGGGACCAGAGGGCGGATTCTGGTTGGCCGATGGGTATCGAGTGGATCCCACGGTATTTTCGGGCGATGAGGCGGTGTCGCTGGCGATTGGAGGAGCCATCCTTAGCGGGATCCGTGATGTAGCTTTGTCGGCCACCATCCAGCAGGCATTGGCCAAGGTTGAGGCGGCGTTGCCCCCGGAGTTCAGGGAGAGCGTGCGCGCGGGGCGCGAGCGGTTCCTCTTCGACCAGATGCCCTGGTACAGGGAGGCGAGTGAACCGGACGCGCATCTGCCGATCTTGCGTTCAGCGGTTCTTCATGGCAGGCGAGTTCGGCTGCTCTATCAGAGCCGGAGCGCCGCGGACAGTGAGGAGCGGGATGTCGACCCGCTCGGGCTCGTGTGTAAGGCGGGAACATGGTACCTTGTGGGATTCTGCTTGCGTCGAGGCGCGCTGCGCACCTTTCGGTTACGGCGAATCGCGCGCATGGAGTCGCTCGCGCTCCCCCGTGCCTCATACCCAGATTTTGACCTGGCTCGTTACTGGCACGACACTCGGTCGCTCGTGGAGGCTCGCCGGCCCTTCCCCGTGGTGGTGTGGGTTGACCGGACTTGCGCCGAGGAGTTGCTCGATCGGCCGCTGACCATTGTCAGGAGTGAACGATTTCCCGACGGTTCACTGGTGGCCGACCTTGATCTTGAATCCTTTGACCAAGCACTACGCTTTGCCTTGAGTTGGGGCGCGGGCCTGGAAATACGTGGCCCCGCCCACCTGCGTGAGGCGGTCGTCCGCGAAGTATCGGGGATGGCCGCGCGCTATTCTCCCGCTCTAGCCGGCAACCTCGCCCTCTAAACCCTTACTTTCCCTGTTTCCCGCTCCGCGACCGTGCTATAGTAGCGTGGCTGGACCATAGGCCCAGGATTCGATAGGGGGAGGGGTTCCCGATGACTGGCGGCCTGTCGCGCCGGCGGCGCTTACTGGCGCCGGCGGTGTTGCTGGCGATAGTTGGCGCCATGGTATCCCCCGCGCGGGCTCGCGTGATTCTCCCCGATGCGCCACCCCACATATCGCTGGTCATCAGCGTGCCGAGTAATCCTCTGGTGCGTTATGGGGTTGATGCCGTGCAGCAAGTGGTGCGAACCACCGATGGCGGCACCACCTGGAGTCCCGTGCTGAGCCCCGGAGACGCCCAGGCGCCGGATCCGTCGTCACCCGGCGGTTGTTTGCCGGGAACCTACGATCGGGTGACCTTCCTGGCCATTAACCCACTCAACCCTAAGGGCCTCTATGTGGGGACGGACGGGGTCCTCGGGGATTACCTCGACAATGGCTGTGGGAATGCCCCAGGTGGCTTGTTCTTTACCCCCACCGGTCTGGCCCCGTTCTCCGCCCTGAACTCCGGTCTCCCCGCGAACGCGGACGCTCGCGGCGGCGGGACGGCGTGGGGCGTCCAGACGATCACCTTCGATCCAGGTAATCCACTGACGATGTATGTTCAGACCGATTCTTCCTTTCTGGCCGTATCTGGGGCCGGGAAGCCCGGTTATCCCACCGGTCCTGGGGTCTACCGCTCCGTGGATGGAGGCGCCCAGTGGGATGCCGCGTTCGGCGGCATCGCGGTGAGCCCGTGCCAGTTCAGCCCGTGCCGGTACCCGGGAAGTCTGGCCATTGATCCGGCCCAGCCCCGGAACCTCTTGCTGGCCGTCCCTACTGGCTTCTATCGCTCCACGAATCAAGGCATCGGCTGGCAGCTTGTGGCAAGCCTGGGAGTGACCAATCCTGCCCGTCTGCTCGTCCGCTTCGACCCGTACGATCCTTCGCTCGCGTACGTGGTTACTGACCAGGCCGTCTATCGTACGGGGGACGGTGGCCGGAGCCTGGCCCAATTGCGGGCCTCCGCCTCTCCGGCGCCGGCTCAGGTCCTGGATGTGTCCTTTCGCCGCCATGTCCCGCCTCAGGTGGTCTACACGCTGGCGAATGGACGTGAGGATGTACGGGAGGACAATGGCTCCTCGGCGGCCGTGCGGGCTCTTGCTTCCCCCACCTCGACCAGGCCCACCCCTACGCCCTCGCCTACCGCCACGGCTACAAGGGTTCCGAGCCCTACCGCTCGCCCCACCTCCACCCTCGCTCCGACCAAGACGGCCACGCCCACGGTCACCCCGGTTCCGCGCCCCAGCCATACCCCTATCCCCCGCCGGCCCACTGCTACGCCCAGCGCGACGCCGGTCCCGTCGCCCACGGTTCCCCTGGTGGATGAGTGGCCGATGGTAGGGCACGACGCGGGCCAGAGCTTTGCCAATCCCGCGTGGAAGGTCTCGGTGAGTGCCGCGCCCAGGCTGCGACTACGCTGGGCCGCGGCGGACACTGCTCCCGCCATTGAGTCAGGCGGCATGTTGTATGGCTTGACGAGTGCCCAGAAAGTGGTGGCGTTCGACCCCAGGACTGGAGCCGTGCGCCACCGGTATCTGTCCGTGGGGGTTCAAGGGCTTGCCCAGTCCGGTCACCTGGTTTATTTCAATCTGGGCAGCCAGATTCGGTACGTGGACGACCAGACCGCGGATTGGAAACATACGGCAACCGACAAACTGGGCGCCCTGATCCCCGCCTTTACGACCATGGTGGTGGACGGGCACCTGCTCTACACCGGAGTGGGATCGCCAAACGCCGGTTCCCTGGCCCGAGCGTATGCATTTGACG
>JANWHO010000176.1 GCA_025450375.1 Chloroflexota bacterium | reverse complement strand
CCGCGCGGTCGCGGGCATCAGCGCCCTCTCCCGGTCCGGCCCAGATGCCGTCCCGTCACATGCGAGTGTACCGTGTGAGGCAGGCACCGGTACTCAGTGGGCAATTGTGAGGAGTGTGCCTCACACCTGGAGACCCGCGCTTCTGATTCGTGACCGCGAGGCCGGGCGGCATCAATGAAACTCGTGCAGGCAGGGATAGAGAAGGGCGGCGCTGTCGTCCCAGCACACATCCAGGCTGCCGGTGGCAATCTCCACGCGGGCGGCACACAGCTCGCAGGTGGCGACGATACGCGAGCGGCCACGGGTACTGTCCACGTCATACTTCCAGACCCGTCCCGATCCGCGGAAGCGATGGTGGTTCGCCTCGCCCTGATGTAGCAATTGGGGCAGCAGAGCCCGCATGCGCTCTACGTCCGCCATGGCCCCTCCCTCGAACGATCCGTGGGCCGACCCACCAGCGTCCCCTGGGGGCCCGGCAACTTCATCGCCTTGCCTGTACCGTCGCGCGCGCATTCTGTTCCACAGGGTACAGCAATTTGACCCCGCTGGGTGGCAGTATGGCGCAAGAGCACGTGGGAACTCTTTGTATGGTCCTGGTGTACCGCTGGAGCAACTGATCCGGGCGCTCCACGTTGCCTTCTCTATTGTTTATTATTCGAGATAGAGGATAATGGAGCGGCATGGGGTTCGTGCGCGGGAACCCTTAGCGGCGATCCGCTGGATCGTCCATGCGCCAACTCAATCACATTTCCCCCCTCAAGCGGCACCGGACTATCGCGGCGGGCCTGCCCCCTGCCGCGACGGTCCGCCCGGCTCATTAACGCCGCGGAGTCCCAATTTCCTCTGGGAACGCGATGCGATGAGTATCTCCCACCACAATGTCCCCCGGATCGATACAATTCTCCCAGGGCATGGCCGTTGGCCGGCGGAGAGGAGGGGAGGGCGGCAAGAAGGTAGGTATCGGGCTACGATCCAACTCCACGAGAATCAGCATGGTTTGGAAGGATGAGGACTCATGAAGCGGGTATCCCGAACAGTGGTTCGCGGCCTGGCCGCCGCGGGCTTGATCACCGGCGCCGTGGCCGGCGCGGGCCACGCGGTTCACGCCCAGCGGACCGGCGCGGCCAGTTACACCATCGGCTTCGCCAACAGCCTGATCGGCAACGGTTGGCGCGAGGAGATGATCTGTTCCGCCAAAGTGCAGGCCATGACCAGCAAAATTCCCGCCAGGGTGGTGGTCCAGGAGACTCAAGGGAACACGGCCCAGATGATCAGCCAGATCCGCAATATGATCTCGCAAGGGGTCAATGCGATCATCATCGATCCGCCCGATGCCACCAGTCTGAACGCGGTGATCGCCCAGGCGGTGAGCAAGGGGATCAAGGTGGTGGTGGTGGATCAGCTTATTACCTCGAAGCTGGCCTATCAGGTGGAAAATGACCAGGTTGCCTACGGTCGGCTGGGCATGGAGTGGCTGGCCAAGCAGTTGCATGGGCACGGGAACGTGGCCCTCCTTCAGGGAATCGCCGGCGCCTCGGCGGATACCGACCGCCACACCGGCATCATGCAAGCTTTAGCCAAATATCCTGGGATCAAGGTGGTGGCCAGCCCGTACACCGGCTGGCAATACGCCACTGGGGCCAGCGACATGACCACCCTGCTTAACTCTGGCAAGAAGATCGACGGCGTGTGGACCTCCGGCATCGACTACACGGTGGTGGATGCCTTCAAGACCGCCGGTAAGCCGTATGTCCCGGTGGTTGGCGCCGACAATAACGGCTTCGTGCAGCAGATCATCAACCTCCATACCAAGGGCTTCGTGGGCGGCGCCGTGACCAATCCCTCCACGGTGGGGGGGGCGGGCATGGCCCTGGCGCTCAATCTTCTGGCGGGGAAAACGGAACCCCACATTCAGAAGCTGATCCCGCAGGTGTGGGACTACGCGCATAACGCCGCCCAGTTGAAGTCCGTGGCCTTCACCAATCGTGGCCCGACCTTCACCGTGCAATGGCAGGTGCCTGGCTTTACTACCTACTCCAAGACCCAGTTCCTCAATACCTGCAAAGGTTAAGGAGGCGTCCATCTCCTGAGTGAGGATGGGACCTCGGTCCCATCCTCACTCAGGAGATGGACGATGTGTGATGGAGAAGCATCAAATTGATCCCCTGGATTTGCTTTCGGTAACCGACCTCCACAAACGGTACGGGGCGGTGGTGGCCTTGCGCGCGGGAAATCTCACCGTGGCACCGGGGGAGATTCATGCCCTCCTGGGCGCCAATGGCGCCGGGAAGAGCACCATGGTCAAGATGCTGACCGGGGTGGTGCGCCCCGATGGGGGAACGATCACCGTGCGGGGCCACGCCGTACGCTTGCGCTCACCCCGGGACGCTCAGAAAGCTGGGTTGTCCGCCGTCTTCCAGGATCCGGCGCTTGCCCCCGATCTGACGGTCCTGGAAAACCTGCGGCTGACCGGTACCAGTGTTGCCGCCGTGCGCCAATGGCTCGCCACGATGGAGCTTGGGAGCCTCGATCTCCGATCGCTGGTGAGCGAACTACCGCTCCCCGCCCTTCGCATGTTGGATCTGGCGCGGGCCCTGGCCCGTGAGCCGCGGTTGCTCCTGTTGGACGAGATCACCGCCGCCCTGCCCGCCGATCTGGCGGAACGGGTGTTCGCGGTGATGCGCCGCTGGCGCGATCTTGGCCGCTCCGTATTGTTTATTTCCCATCGGCTGGCGGAGGTACGCGCGATCTGCGATCGGGCCACCGTATTGCGCGATGGGGTACGAGTGGGGGTTCTGGACCTCGCGGAAGGCAGCGAGGAGCGGATCGTGGAGTTGATGCTGGGTCCCGCCGCCCAAACGACTCTCCAGCCATCGGATCGCGGGCTCTCGATCCGGGGCGACGGGGCGGAGAACCGGCCACCGGTGCTGGAGGTAAGCAACCTGAGCCTGGGTAACGAACTCCGCGGCGTCTCTTTCGCGCTCGGCCGGGGAGAGGTGTTGGGCGTGGCGGCACTGGAGGGGCAGGGACAGGAGGCGCTGTTCGACGTCCTCTCCGGACGACGGGCCGGGGAGGGCGAGGTGACCATGCGGGGGAAGAAGCTGCGCCTGCGCCAACCCTACGATGCCATTCGGGCCGGTCTGGTCCTGGTGCCCGCCGATCGCTTGCTGGCCCTCCTGCCTCAGCGTTCGGTACGGGAGAATATCGCCCTGCCCCGTTACAACCGCGTTCCAGGCTGGGGGGTGATCCGGCAAGGACGGGAACGGTCTTGGATCGCGGACGCGGTGGGCAGGCTTCAGATCGATACCCGCGCCATGGGCCAGGTGCGCCGGCTCAGCGGCGGCAATCAGCAGAAGGTGACCATTGCCCGCTGGGTCGCCTGCGGCTTCGAGGTGCTGCTCTGCTTCGACCCCACCCGCGGCATTGACGTGGGCACCAAGCGGCAGATCTATACGCTTCTCCGCGATCTGGCCAGTCAAGGCGCTTCGATCCTCCTCTTCACCAGCGAATTGCCCGAGATCCAGCTTGCCTGCGACCGGGTTCTGGTGCTCTACGAAGGGCGAATCGTCCGCGAGCTGCCGGCGGGAGAGGCCGACGAGGCGACGCTCCTGCATGCCGCGCACGGGATGACCCATCAGGAAGAGGCCGTAGGCTGATGTCTGGCCCCCGAGGGATGGGTATGAGCGGGCCGGTGGCTGTTCTTTCGGTCGCCGCCCGGCGCCGCTGGCTGCACCGAAACGCCTGGGTCGTGGGTACTTTCACGGTGCTGGCTTGCATGCTGGTGTATGAGCGGGTCATCCATGCCACGGCCTTTGGCGCCTATGATATGCAATCGCTGGTGGATCCATCGGTCTCCCTGGCATTGGCCGCCATGGCCCAGGCCGCCGTGGTGTTGGCGGGCGGCATCGATCTCTCGGTTGGCTCCCTGATGAGCCTGTCCAACGTGATTGCCGCCAACTGGATGGTGAACGCCAGCTTTGGCGGCTCATTGGCGATAGGGGCGGTCCTCCTTCTGGGGGGCGCGGCGGCGGGGGCGGCCACCGGCCTGGTTATCACGTACTCTCGGGTGCCGGATATTATCGTTACCCTGGCTACTGGGGCAATCTGGGGCGGTCTGGCCTTGCGGATCATGCCGACCCCAGGGGGCGGGGTTCCGCAGCAGTTCGCGAATCTGATCACGGGTGATGTGCGGGGCAGCGGCTTTCCGGTCGGCTTCATCGTCCTGGCCCTGGCCCTGATCCTGGTTTGGTTCCCCTTGCGGCTCTCCCGGCCTGGTCTGGCCATGTATGCCCTGGGGTCCAACCGCGCGGCGGCCTATCTCAGCGGGGTCAACGTGGCTCGTACGCGGGTGATTGCCTACGCGGTTGGCGGTATGTTCGCCGTGCTAGGGGGACTCACGCTCACGGCCCAGACCCTGAATGGAGCCGCCTCGTCGGGCGCTACCTTCACCTTGCAGAGCGTGGCGGCAATCGTGATCGGTGGGGTGGCGCTCACGGGCGGCCGCGGCGGCATGCTGGGGCCAATCGCCGCCGCCTTTATCCTCACCTTGCTCGGCACCCTACTGGGCTACCTGAACGTCGATCCCAGTTGGGGCCTGGTAATCCAGGGGGTGGTGATGGTGGCGGCGGTGATGGTGGGCGGCCTCTTGCTGCGGCGGAAGTAGATCATGGCTACCGTCGCACCGCCAGATCGTTCGCTGAGCGCCCGGCTGGTTCACTGGCGAGAGCAAGCAGGCGAGCGTCCGATTCTGGTCCTGGTCGCCTTGCTGGTTGTGCTGATGCTGATCACCAATCTGGTCAACCCCGGCTTTCTTCTCCCCGGCAACCTGTCTACCACCCTGTTGATTGCCGGTCCCCTGGGGATGTTGGCGGCCGGGCAAACCGTGGTAATCCTTACCGCCGGGATTGATCTTTCAACCACTGGCACCGCGACTATTGCCGCCTATTTCCTAGCCCAATACAGCGGCTCGAATGGGGTGCTTGCCGTGCTGGGGGCCCTGGGCATCGGAGCGGCAATCGGGCTGGTGAATGGAATCGGGGTCGGCCCCTTCGGGGTGGCTCCGCTGATCATGACCCTGGGCATGAGCGGGATTATTACCGGGCTCCTCACTGTATGGGCGGCCAACACCTCGAACACTCCGGTGATCCCGGACGCGATTCGCCAGGCCGGCTCCGGCAAATGGCTGACCTACATCCCGATCGACGTGGTGCTGTGGGGCGGACTGACCGTCGTGTTGTTGGTGCTGTTGCGGGGCAGTGGGTTTGGGCGGGCCGTCTACGCGGTGGGCGCGAATCCGGTAGCCAGCCGCCTGGCGGGGGTCCGGAATTGGCAGGTGCTGCTCGCCGTCTACACCCTGTGCGGACTGCTCAGCGCCGCCGCCGGGATTCTCCTGGCCGGGTACGCGGGCGCGGTAGACACCAGTCTCGCCAGCACCTACCTCCTCCCTTCGGTGGCGGCGGTGGTGATCGGAGGCACTTCAATCCTGGGAGGTAGCGGCGGGTATGCCGGCTCCATCGTGGGCGTCCTCATCCTTACCGTGTTGGAATCGCTCCTGATCCTGATGAATATCGCCGAGGCGCTCCGCCAGGTACTCTATGGGATAATCGTTCTTGGATTGGCCTGGATCTACGCCCGCACTGCCGGCGGAGACTGACGCGAGGGGAGGGAAGCGGCCATGCAGCTAGGGTTCGTGAGCGCGATCGTGGAGGAACTGCCCCTGGAGGAGGTGCTGGCCCTGGCCGGGCGCCTGGGCTACGATTGCGTCGAGGTGTTGTGCTGGCCCAAAGGGAAGGCGGAACGCCGCTATGCCGGAGTCTCCCATATTGATGTCGCCAACCTCGACACGGCGGGAGCGGCCCGCGTACGGGAGTTGACTGCCCGCACCGGGGTACGGATCAGCGCCCTCGGCTATTATCCCAATCCCCTGGCGTCCGACCCAGGGGAACGCCGGAACGCCGCCGACCACATCCGAGCGGTGATCGACGCGGCGGCCTTGCTGGGCCTGGAGACGATCAATACCTTTATCGGGCGTGACCCCCAGCGAAGCCTGGAGGACAATTGGCCGCTGTTCCGCGAGGTCTGGCCCCCACTGATCGCGCATGCCAGCCGGCGTGGAGTGCGCGTGGGGATCGAGAACTGCCCCATGTTCTTCAGTGAGGATGAATGGCCGGGCGGGAAGAACCTCGCGAGTTCACCGGCGATCTGGCGGCGGATGTTCGCGGAGATTCCCGACCTCCACTTCGGGCTGAACTACGATCCCTCGCATATGGTCTGGCAGATGATGGACGAGGTAGGGCCAATCGGGGAGTTCGCCTCGCGCCTCTTTCACGTCCACGCCAAGGATGTTCGCCTGGACCGGGCCAAGCTCGATCAGGTAGGGATTCTCGCCCCGCCGCTGGCCTACCACACACCGAAGTTACCTGGCCTGGGGTCGGTGCGCTGGGGCGACTTCTTCGCCGCCCTCACCGACGCTCGCTACAATGGCCCGGTATGCGTGGAGGTGGAGGACCGGGCCTACGAAGGAAGCCTGGCCGACCGGGAACGCGCGCTCCGCCAGTCCGCCGCGTTCCTCCGCCAGTTCGTGGCCTGATCGATGAAAGCGGTAGTAAAGACGGCACCCGGCGATGGGAACGTGTCGCTGGAGGACATTTCGGAGCCCGCTCCGCCGCCCGGCCATGTGCTGATCAGCGTTCAGGCGGCGGGGATCTGCGGCACCGACATTCACATCTACCATGATGAGTTCCGTTCGGTGCCGCCGGTAGTGCTTGGTCACGAGGTCTCGGGCACGATCGTCGAGGTAGGCGAGGGAGTGACCAGCGTCCAGGTGGGGGCGCGGGTGACCACCGAGACCTACTTCTCCACCTGCGGGGCCTGCCGATTTTGTCGGGAGGGGCGGGTAAATCTGTGCCCGCAACGACGGAGCATCGGCTCGGCGGTGAACGGCGGTTTTACCTCGCTCCTGGTGGTCCCGGCCGCCAACGTCCATGAATTGCCCGCCTCCCTCGGTTTCCGCGAAGGATCGCTGGTCGAGCCGCTGGCCTGTGTGATTCACGGCGTGCTCGACGGGCCGCGGATCCAACCCGCCGATCTGGCGGTCGTCGCGGGCCCAGGAGCAATCGGGCTCCTGACCTTGCAAGTGCTCAAGGCGGCCGGGGTCTGGGTGATGATGCTGGGGACCAGCGCCGACGCGCACCGGCTGGAGTTGGCCAAAACGCTGGGAGCCGCCGCCACCTTCACCGTGGACCGCGAGGACGGGCAGGCCGCCATTCGCGAAATGAGCGATGGCCTGGGCGCCGATCTCGTCTTCGAGTGTTCAGGGGCGGGGCAGGCCGCCCAAAACCTGCTGGAGATGGTGCGGCGGGGCGGCCAGTACGCGCAAATCGGCCTGTTCGGGAAGCCGGTGGCCTGGAACCTCGACCAGATTTGCTACAAGGAACTGACCGTCACGGGGAGCAATGCCTCGGTGCCCTCGGCCTGGATCCGGGCTCTGGATCTGCTGGATACCGGCATGGTGCGCCTGGATCCGCTGATCTCGGGTGTCTATCCGCTTGAGGACTGGGAAGAAGCGTTCCGCACGGTGGAGAACCGCACCGCGTTGAAGACCATCCTCTCACCCGGCGCCGAATGAAAAGGAGAATATGATGGCCCACCAGTCGCCAATCCGTGTAGGAGTCATCGGAGCCGGTTTCATCGGCCCCGTCCACATCGAATCGCTCCGCCGGCTCGGCGGGGTCGAGGTGCTGGGGCTGGCCGGGCGCGACCAGGAATCGGCCGAACGGAAGGCCGCCGCCCTGGGCATTCCCCGCGCTTACGGAGATTACTTTCAGCTGATCGCCGACCCTGATATCCAGGTTGTACATATCTGTTCGCCGAACCGCGATCACTTCCCCGCCGCCAGGGCAGCCCTGGCGGCGGGGAAGCATGTGATGTGCGAGAAACCGCTGGCCATGACCAGCGACGAGTCCGGGGCGCTGGTGCGCTTGGCCGAGGCCAGCGGCCTCGCTCATGCGGTAACCTTCAACATCCGTTTCTATCCCTTGCTGCAGCAGGCCCGCACCATGATCCAGCGGGGCGACCTTGGGGACATCTATCTAGTGCACGGAGGATTCTGGCAAGATTGGCTGCTCTTCGATACCGACTACAACTGGCGGGTGGAGGGCGCGGCGGGCGGTGACCTCCGCGCGGTCGGCGACCTGGGATCGCACTGGATCGATCTGGCCCAGTTCCTCACCGGACTGCCGGTCACCAAAGTGCTCGCTGATCTGATCACCTTCCTCCCCATTCGGCAAAAACCGGACCAGGCGATTGAGACCTTCAGCACCCGTGACGTGCCCCGGACCCCGGTCAAGATGGATACGGAGGACGCCGCCACCGTGCTTTTGGGCCTGGGCGACCGGGCCCGTGGCTTGATGCAGGTGTCGCAGGTAAGCGCGGGACGGAAGTGCAAGCTGGAGATCGAGGTCAATGGTTCCCGCGGTTCGTTGTCCTGGAACGCGGAACGACCCAACGAACTGTGGATCGGTCACCGCGACGCTCCCAATCAAGTGCTCCTCAAGGATCCGGCGCTGATGGACCCGCCCGCGAACACGATCGCCCGCTATCCCGGCGGTCACGACGAGGGCTTCCCCGATAGCCATACCGCGATCAATCGGGCCCTCTATGGGTTTATTCGGGCGGGAGGATACGGGGCCGGGCTTCAGCCTACCTATCCCACCTTCGTGGACGGACATCGCGAGAACCTGATCGCCGACGCGATCCTGGCCAGCGCCCGCGACGAGCGGTGGGCGCGCGTGG
>JANWHO010000175.1 GCA_025450375.1 Chloroflexota bacterium | reverse complement strand
CGTGGGCATGACCAGTGCTTCCGAGTTCGCGCTGCCCTGGAAGCAGCTTCTTCTCCACGGTGACGCGGATCGGCGGGACGCCGCCGCGGTGGGCGGGCTGCTGGGCCGCTTGCACGCCGCCGCCTGGGATGATCCCCGACTCGCCGCTCATTACGGCGACCTGAGCCTATTCGACCAACTCCGCCTCGATCCCTACCACGAACATGCGGCGCGGGCAGCCGAACAGCGGAGCGATCTGGCGTTGGCCGCTTTGCTGCGCGCTGGAGCCCAGGCCATGCGCGAGGATCGCCGGACCCTGGTCCACGGCGATTTCAGTCCCAAGAACCTGATGATCCACGATCATGCCGCAATGGCCCTCGATTTCGAGGTGGTGCATTGGGGAAACCCCGATTTTGATACCGCGTTTCTCCTCACGCATCTGGCGCTCAAGGCGATCTATCGTCCCAAGGCGGCGGATCGCTATGCCGCCTGCGCCCGCGCCTTTCTCGACGCCTACATGCGTGTGCTGGACAGGCGTCCGGCGGCCGCGGTGGAAGCGGGGGCCTTGCGGCAGGCCGGCGCGCTGCTCGTAGCGCGGGCGGACGGCAAATCGCCCGCCGAATACTTGAGCCCTGGCGGGCGTCTTCGGGCCCGCGCTTTAGGGGCGGCCGTGCTCCGCGGGGAGCTACGAGGGCTTTCCGAGCTATTTTCATCCCAGGAGGGACCATGAGCGACCAGTTCCGGATCACCGAGGTCTCCGCCCGTCAGATTCTCGACTCACGGGCGAATCCCACCGTGGAAGCCGATGTGAAGCTCGCGGGTGGCGCCCTGGGCCGGGCGTCCGTCCCCTCCGGGGCTTCCACCGGACGCCACGAGGCAGTGGAGTTGCGCGATACCGACAGTCCGCTCTGGGCAGGGCGAGGCGTACTGGGCGCGGTACGAAATCTGCGCGAGGTGTGCCGTCCCGCCGTGCTTGGATTGGATGCGCGGGACCAGGAGGCGGTGGATCGGAGGCTCGCGGCGGCGGATGGGACCGAGAACCTGGGCCGTCTGGGCGCGAACGCGATTCTCGCCGTCTCCCTGGCTGCCGCCCGCGCTGCCGCCGCCGCCGAGGGCCTGCCGCTCCATGCTTATCTGGCCAAGCTGGCGGGCGCCGCGCCGATGCTGCCGCTCCCCATGGTCAACATGATTTCCGGCGGGGCGCACGCGGGCCGGAATCTCGATATCCAGGATGTGCTGGCGGTACCCGTGGGGGCTCCCACCTATTTTGCCGCTCTGGAAATGGTGACGCGCGTCTATTGGACCCTCCGCGACTTGCTAATCCGAGGTGGGCATCCGCCGCTAGTCGGCGATGAGGGTGGCTTTGGTCCCGCGCTGTCCAGCAATGAGGAGGCTCTGGCATTGGTCACGCGGGCCATCGAGCAGGCCGGACTGCGCCCAGGGAGTGATGTATCGCTGGCGATCGACGTGGCATCCAGCCGATTCTTCCAGGATGGCCGCTACCATCTTGCCCACGCTGAAAGGGGACCGCGAGTGCTGGACGCGGGCGAGATAACCGACCTGATGGAGGAGTGGCTGCGCCGCTATCCTCTGATCTCGATCGAGGATCCGCTGGCCGAGGACGATTGGGAGGGATGGCGCCGATTAACCGTTCGGCTGGGTTCCCGAGCGCGTCTGGTTGGCGATGATCTCTTCGTCACCAACGCCGGGCGCTTGCGGAAGGGGATCGACGCGGGGGTAGCCAACAGCGTATTGATCAAGGTGAATCAGATTGGCACCCTGAGCCGGACCCTGGAGACGCTCCAGTTGGCGCGGACGCACGGTTACGGAGCGGTGATTTCGGCTCGATCGGGCGAGACTGAGGATGATTGGCTGGCCGACCTGGCAGTGGGTAGCGGAGCGGGCCAGATCAAGGTAGGGTCGGTAGCGCGGTCAGAGCGGCTGGCCAAGTACAATCGGCTCCTGCGGATTGAGGAGGAAGTGGGGCTGGATACGCCGTACGCGGGCGGCCCTAGCGGGCTTGCCTACACATAAATATCTCATTCCTCCTTTACCTACCAGGCGACCATAAGAAGGCAATACTCATTCTAGGGGATGTAGGGCTCCGAAGCCGGACGTATACTTGACGTTGATACGGTACATTCGCCTTGAGCTCTAAATTAGACGATCATTGGGACATACTAGTAAGATGAGGTCTCTCTCTCTTTCCGTGATCATCTGCGCCTATACCGAGGATCGCTGGGACGATCTGAGCGCCGCCGTCGAGTCGGTCGGAGCACAGGGTACGCCAGCCATGGAAATTGTCGTGGTCATCGATCACAACCCAGCCTTGGCCCAGCGCGCCCGTACGGCCTTGCCAGGCGTCGTGGTGGTAGAGAATTGTGAAGCGCGCGGCCTATCCGGAGCGCGAAATACCGGCATCGCGACCGCGCGAGGGGACGTGGTTGCCTTCCTCGATGATGACGCGGTGGCGGCGCCTGATTGGCTGCGTCACCTGGTGGCAGGATATGCCGATCCCCTGGTCAGCGGGGTGGGGGGCGCGATAGAGCCCGCGTGGTCCGCCACGCGGCCGCGCTGGCTCCCGGCGGAGTTTCATTGGGTGGTAGGCTGCACGTACCTCGGGATGCCGCGCCATGCCAGCCCAGTGCGGAACATGATCGGCGCCAACATGTCGTTCCGCCGAGAGGTGTTCGCGGTGGTCGGCGGTTTCCGAAGCGGGATGGGGCGGTTAGGTACCCGGCCGTTGGGATGTGAGGAGACTGAACTGTGCATCCGGGTCCGGAAGCAATGGCCGCGAACGACCCTACTCTATGAACCGCGGGCCCAGGTGCGGCACCGCGTGCCCACGCACCGGGCCCGCTGGGCCTACTTTCGCGCGCGCTGTTATGCCGAAGGGCTCTCCAAGGCCCAGGTAGCGGAGTTCGTCGGCGCGAAAGACGGTCTGGCATCGGAGCGACTCTACACCTTTTCGACCCTGCCGCGCGGCGTCGTCCGGGGCTTGGCGGATACCATGAAAGGTGATCTCACGGGGCTTGGGAGAGCTGGGGCTATTGTCACCGGCTTGGCGGTGACCTCGGCGGGTTACGCGGCGGGCAAGGCTTCTCATCGGCTCGCGCGCCGGAAACACGGGACACCGAGCCAATTCACCAGCCTGGTCCAACCCTCGGAAACGCGGGTCGACGGCGATGTCGGCGCACCCTGGTTATCCGATCAAGCATGAAGGCGCGAACCTTGACTAGCAGAGACCAAACTCCACCGCATGAACTCCAAGTATCGACTTTCAAGCCATGGCGAACCCTGGAACTAGAAATCGGCCACCCTTTGCCTGATCTCGCGTCGCGCGACGAGGCGACGGGTCACACATACGAGCGAGCGCTGGCCCTGGTGCGTTTGCACTCATGCCCACTCGGCGCCATCGAGTTGCATCTGGGACCGAACGGCATGAGCGCCGAGGACCAGGCGCGCGAGATCTGGAGACGGTTGCGCGAGGAGATTCGCGCCCACGCGCGCCTGGACGGCCTGCCGGAACCGGCCGAGCTTGGGGCGGGAGGCTTGCCCAATGGTACGACTCCAAGGTGCGTCCGCGAGCGCGAAGTGGTTCTGGCCGATGCGCCTCTGGTGAGCGTGGTGGTGGCCACCCGCGATCGACCGGCGGGCATGGCTACCTGCTTGGATTCTCTTCTGGCCCTGAACTATCCTCATTTTGAGATCATCGTGGTAGACAATGCCCCAAGCTCCGACGCGACGCGCGATCTGATCAGGGTGAACTACGGCGATGTACCGTGGGTGCGCTATGTCCGCGAGGACCGGCCTGGGTTGGGAGTGGCCCGCAACCGAGGACTGCGGGAGGTCCAGGGCGAGATAATTGCCTTTACCGACGACGACGTAGTGGTCGACCGGTACTGGCTCGCCGAATTGGCAAAGCCCTTTGCCGGGAACGAACAGGTTGCCTGCGTCACCGGTATGGCCTTCCCAATAGAGTTAGAGACCCAAGTCCAGTTGTGGTTCGAGCAGATTAGCGGATTCAGCAAAGGGTATGCTGGGCGCATGTACAACCTCACGGAGGCACGCTTAAGCAGTCGCCTGTATCCCTATTCGGCCGGTGTATTCGGGACCGGCGCCAATATGGCCTTCCGAGCCTCGGTGCTGCGCGCCATGGGCGGCTTCGATCCAGCCTTGGGCGCCGGGAGTCCCGCGCTCGGTGGGGAGGATCTGGCGGCGTTCTTTCAGGTCATCATGAACGGGCACACGCTGGTGTACCATCCTGGCGCCCTTATCCATCACCTCCATCGTCGGGACTACCTTGGATTGCGGAAACAAATGTATGGGTATGGCTCGGGGCTCACCGCCTACCTGACCAAGTGCCTCATCAACAAGCCGACTCGTCTGATGCACGTTCCCTTCTGGATTCCCGCCGCGCTTCGTCTCGTCTGGAGTAGGCGGGCGTCGAGAAACGTCAGGAAGACCAACGACTACCCGCCCGAACTGACCATGGTCGAGCTGAAGGGTATGCTCTACGGTCCGTTTGCTTATTTGAATGGCCGCGCGGAAGCGCGAAGGTTGGCAAGGCAGTCAGTGCCGCCGGTCATGAAGGACACTCAGCCGGATTTTCGGCCGGTGCGGGTTCTGGAAGTAGAAATCGGCGGACCATTGCCGGCTCTTCTAGCGGTCGAGAGCGCGACGGGCCAGGTATTCGAGCGAGCATGGACTCTCGTGCGCCTGCACACCCAGCCGATCGGCGTGGTTGCGTTGCGCCTGAAGCGGGATGGCTTGAGCCCTGGGGACCTCGGACGCGAGCTCTGGAGCGCGTTGGAAGCGGAGATCCGGGCGCACATGCGGGCGGACGGATTGCCGGAGCCCTCGACGCTTGACGGGGGTGGGCTTCCTACCGCCGCGCCGCCACGATGCGTGCGAGAACGCGATGCGGTATTATCCAATGCTCCCTTTGTAAGCATCGTCGTGGCCACGCACAATCGGCCCGAGGATCTGGCTCGGTGTCTGCCCTCCCTCTTGTCGTTGCACTATCCCAACTTTGAGGTGATCGTGGTCGACAATGCCCCGAGTTCGTGCGTGACCGCCGACCTCATCAAGGACGTCTTCGGTGATGAGACGCGAATACGCTATGTCCGTGAAGACCGGCCTGGCCTTGGGTGCGCCCACAATCGAGGACTAAGGGAGGTCCGGGGGGAGATTGTTGCCTTTACCGACGACGACGTGTTAGCGGATCCCTATTGGCTTGCCCAGCTTGTCATGGGCTTTTCCGTTGGCCCGAACGTAGCCTGCGTAACGGGACTGATCTTCCCCAGGGAATTGCAGTCACAGGTCCAGATGTGGATTGAGCAGTATGGCGGATTCGGCAAGGGATGCGCCCGCCGGATCTTTGATCTGACCGAGAACCGCGCGAAGAATCGGCTGTTTCCCTATGCCGCTGGGGCGTTTGGATCGGGCGCGAACATGGCCTTTCGGACCTCGGCCTTGCGCGCCATGGGCGGTTTCGATCCGGGGCTGGGGGCGGGAAGTCCAGGGGTGGGCGGTGATGATCTTGCCGCTTTCTTCCAGGTTATCATGGCCGGTCACCAGTTGGTCTATGAGCCGGGGGCAATCGTCCATCATTTACATCGCCAAGAGTACGCCGGATTCCGGAAACAAGTCTATGGCTATGGCGTGGGTCTGACGGCCTATCTCACGAAATGCGTGATCGACAGGCCGGCGCTCCTCCTTGAGGTGACCGTCAGAGTTCCCCTGGGCCTGTTTTACGCGCTCAGTGCGCGCTCGCCCAAGAATTCAAGGAAGCCCCGCGATTATCCAAGGGAGCTCAACATGCTTGAGGTAAAGGGTATGCTGTATGGTCCGCTCGCCTATATCCGTGGGCGGTATCAGACGCGCCACCTAAGAAAGCTGAATTCCTCGTCGACATGGGCCGGACCAGAGCCTGGGTCGGCGGCGTCGCGAGCCGAGCAGGTGGAGGAATCGTGACCCATCCAGTGCCCATTCTTCTCTATCACAGTGTCTCCGATACGACCACGCCTCAATTCAGAAGGTACTCCGTGCGCCCTGAAACGTTCGTCGCGCAGATGGACTATCTGCGCGATCACCGATATACGCCACTGACCGT
>JANWHO010000174.1 GCA_025450375.1 Chloroflexota bacterium | reverse complement strand
CGACCAGACGGGGTTATACGCCCGAAGGTCGATCTGCCCCAAGCTGTACTAGCCGCGGTAGGGAAATCGCGGCTTCCCCCGCACGCCAGGGCGGACGCGGAACAAACTCCCGGCCAGCGGCTCACGAGCCAGTTGCTCGGCGGAAAGGTTGGCGCTGGCGCTCGTGATGTACAGGTCGTCTAGGTTTGGGCCGCCAAACGCGCAGGAGCTTACCTGGGAGACCGGGAGAGTGATCACCCGATCCAACGCCCCTTCGGGGGTGTAGCGTCGAATGCACCAACCGCCCCACACCGCCACCCAGATGTAGCCATCCGCGTCCACGGTCAATCCGTCCGGCACCCCGAGCTCGCGAGGAATGGTGGCCAGGCGTTGCCGAGGGCCCAGAGTGCCGGCATCGAGATTGAAGGGAAAGGTATCAAGCCCCTGGGTTGTGCTATCCACGTAATACATAATTTGGTCATCCGGGCTCCAGTCGATCCCGTTGGAGATGGTAGTGGGACCAAAGACGCGCCGCACTGAATGGTCGAGATCCAGGCAATACAACGCGCCAGCCTCGGAGTGCTCATCGAAGGCCATCGTGCCTGCCCAGAAGCGGCCCAGGCGGTCGCAATTACCGTCGTTCATCCGATTCGTGGTGAGGTCCAATTCCACATGGGCCAACATCTCCAGCTTGCCCGCATCGTCGAGCGCCGCGAAGCCATCGCGCAGGGCCAACACATAGCCGCCGGAAGCGCGGGCCGAGGCGGCGCCAATCGGTTGCCCTACATCAACCGTCGTGTCCCGGCCGGTGGCCGGATCGTAGGTGTGGAGACGGTTGCTCATAATGTCCACCCAGCCAAGCACCCCCTTCTCCGCCTGCCAGAAAGGGCCCTCGCCCACGATGCTCCGGGTATCCACCACCAGCTCCACGCCAGGAGTCAGTTCGTCCATCGTCAATCTCCCTCCCAACTTCCGCGCCGCCGCGCATGTTCGCTATCTCATCTTGGGGGTACCATACTGGGTGATCATACTACGTATGCCGTCGAGGAGAAGAACGAATGAGCGGGCAGGAAACGGGAAACATCTATTCCGTGTTTTGGCTATATCGGGCGGCGCCGGAATGGCGGCGCTTGCCGGCCGCCGAGCGGGACGCCGGACTGGACGCCTTCGCCGGCGCCCTGGAAGGCGGCCTTGAGGGTCTGACCCTCCGCGGCGCCTATTCGATGGTGGGCCTCCGCCACGATGCTGATCTGATGCTCTGGTTGCATGGGCCGGATCTGGGCCAGGCGCAGGATCTGGCGGTGGCGCTCCGACGTACTCCGCTCGGCGGGTATCTGGACGAAGTGTATATCTATACCGGTCTGGTCCCACGATCCCGCTACGCCCCCGAGCATCGGCCGGCTTTCACCAAGGGAGCGGCGCCGGGCACCTATCTGAGCATCTACCCGTTCGTCAAGACGCCGGAATGGTACCTGATTCCTTTCGAGCAGCGGCGCGCCTTGATGGCCGAGCATGGGAAGATGGGACAGGCCCACAGCGCCATGCCCGAGATACGGATCGACACCGGCGCCGGGAGCGGCCACCATGGCGGGACAGCGGTAGCGGAAGCGCCTGCCGTCACTCCCGTCGGAACCGTGCTGGCCAATACCATCCATTCGTTCGGGCTGGGCGACCAGGAGTTCGTGGTGGCCTTCGAGTCCGAGGATCCGGCGGCCCTGGAGAAGATGGTGGAGGATCTGCGGGCGGCCGAGGTGCGCCGCTACACCGCCATCGACACTCCAGTGTTCCTGGGGCGGCGGAAGGCAATCAGGGCGGCGCTGGCCGATCTGGGGTAGATGGGTCGCCATGGAACGTAGGCATTACCTTGGTTCAACGGGAACCTCGGGGAAGAACCCGGCGAAGTGCTCGCCGGAGACCCTTGTGGCCAGCGCGCGCCCCACTTCTTGCAGCTCGGGAATGCCGGCGATGGAGTCCAGGTGCGCGAAGATCGAGGGCTCAATGTGGCGTAGTCCCAACCCGTCGAGCGCGGGTCGGGCCAGCTCTATGTCGTAGCGTACATACGTGAAAAGCTTGTGTTGCAGCGGCCCGAGTGAGCCGATAAGGTCGCCGATTTCGCTGTCAATCATGGCCCCGAAGCGGCAGCGGCCAAATACGCGGCAGAGCATGTCTTGCTCGATGTTCGCGGCGGAGAGTAAGGCATGCGGAATGGCGCCTGCCTGGTAAAGCAAATTCATCTCGCGCGGGTGCAGGCCCGCGCGGGCGCCCGAGGACGAGCCGGTTCCCAGCGAGACGAGCAGCATCTTGTCCTCGCCCACCGGCCAGCGCAGATTGTACCGATCCACGGTGGACATCAGGAAGAGTTGGAACGCCGGGTTCGCGAACGGTGTCAGACCGCCATCGACGAACACATGCTCCTGACCGCCTACCTCAATCACCTCGGGCGGGAAATACAGGGGCGCCGCGGTGCTGGCCCGGACAAGTTGCCAGAGCGGAAAACGCAGATTGCAGGTCGGCGAGTCTAGCCGGTTGAACGGGGCGCCGGGATTGTTGGAGATTGGCCAGGGCGAGTCCGTGGTAGCGTCGCGCAGGACCAGGAGCAGCAGAGTCTTGACGAGATCGCTGCCAAGGGTCGTACCCTTGCCGAGGCGCTGTTTGAGCATCCGGGCCAGGGGCTCGTCGTCGTAACGGAAGCGCAGGCGCTCGGTCAGTCGAGCGTGGCTGAACATCAGCGGCCCGGTGCGCACATAGAGGTCGCGTATGTCGTCCACGGTCATTCCGAGGGACAGCAACGTGGCGACTATCGCGCCGGTACTGGTGCCGGCGAAGTAGTCGAAGCAATCCGCCAGGGTGAGCAGCGGGTTGCCATAGGCCGCCCGCGCCAGGCGCTCGATCTGGGCAAGCACCTCTATGGACAGCATGGCGCGGATTCCTCCGCCGTCGATAGCCAGCATCTTTCTTGGCCGCGTGGCATCGAGGATCTCCCGCACCGGCATGTTAGCCGCCCTTCCTCAGGTATGAACTGAAATATCGCGGAACTGCATGTTGACGTACCAGTCGCCGCTTTCCTCCAACATCAGGGCCTCGGTCTGATGCGCGAACGACCGCAGGGTGGGCAGATCCGGCGCGCGCTCCATGTGTCGTTCCAGGCGCGCCAATTGGCGCGCCATGGTGGTGCCGCGGCGCGCATTCCGCGGATGGTCGCGTAAGGCGCCGATGCCGCCAAGCGCCCCGGCCAGGGCGGGAAATACAATCGAGAGATACAGGGCAATGGTCGGCCCGGTACCACCGAACAGTCCCTGCCGCCAGGCGTCGAAGCTATCAAGCGCGCTGATGCAAAGGGTTACGGTGAAGACGGCGATCCCAACCCGCCCCAGGAGGCGGCTGGCGCGCGCGTGCCGCTGGCTCTTCCTGTCCTGGTACGCGCGCTGGTCGCCGATCCATGCACGCGAGAGAAAACGGCGTAAGTGCTCCAATGGAATCGCGGCCCCACCGGTCGGGCGCCGCTGCCAGATCACGTCGAAGGCGGTTTGGATCCAGGCATCGGCCGGCTGATGCAGCGTGACCAATTCGGGCTCGCGATCCACCCCAACCCGCTCCGCGTCAATCAGCGCCACGAAGAAGGCCGAACGCAAACGTTCGGCCAGGAATCTATAGGCGATCCACCGCTGATGCAATTGATTTCGATGACCCAGGTAGATGACCAGCAGCACGACGCACATCAGAACACACTCGATGAGCGGAGCGAACCGCACCGCGGTGTGAAACCGGAAGGGCGGGGGAGGAAAACCATTGCCAAACAACTGCGGCGAAGCGGACGCCAACACCGCGAGGACGGCAATGACGAACGTGGCGTCGCTGAAGCGGAAAAACTCGCGCTGCGCCTGATTGGCGAGAAGGTCGGCGCGCACGGATGTGGGCAACAGCCACGCCTCTATCGGCTCCAACACCGCGGGGTCAATACCCGCGGCGCGCGCGTGCGCGTCGATGTCGGCGCGTGTAGCGTCCAGGGCCGTCGCCAACCGCGCCGCGCCGGGCGTCGCGCGGTTGAAGCGGTCGATGTGCTGAAAGGTGCTAAGGTTTATGCCGTTACCGAGCCATTCGGTAACCGCGAACGGCGGCACGGTGCTAATCCAGAACACCGGAGCGCCACGGTCCCGCGCCCAGGCCACGATATCCGCGGTACCGCCCTGTCCCTGCGCGGCCTGGCCATCCCACACGGCAATCAGCACATCACTTTGTTCGACTACAAACCGGCCGGCCTGCTCATACGCCTCCTCCCGTGTTTCCGTAGCCGGTAACTCCACGATCCGCGCGGCGCCTGCCAACAACTCGGTGAACTGGCGCTGGGATTCCGGGGTGACGAAGTCACTCTGATAGTCGTCCCGCGCGAGCGGTAGCACCGCTTCCAGCACCGCGCCCGGCTGGGCCAGCACCACCCGTGCCACCAATCGGTCCGCTCCTTCCGCCAGTGGTGAGAGCACCGCTGGCTGGATCGGCGTCGCGGCGGAGTCAGGGAGCATCGACAGGATCCGTTGAACGGTCCGGGCAATCTGGTCACCGAGCACCGGGCTCTCGGGCAAGACGCGGTGACCGGTCACGCCAATGCGGAGCCTGAAGGGAATCGTGGTATTGGCGGTGTCCTGCCGGCTGCCTGGTTGACCGTGCGGGAGGCCGGCCGGAATTGTGCTCATAGGGCCGGCTCACCCTGCCAGACCACGGTGTTGCCGAACATATCCACCCATCTTTCTACCGCTGGCTCCATCTGCGCCGGACTTGGATGGTCGTTTCTGTCCGGGAGGAATAGGCTCTCCCCAATCACCTCCACCGCCACGCCGTTACGAATGGCCGCTTCAATAACCACATGTAAGTGCTGCTGCTGCCCACCCTGCGGCGAAGTGGTGAGATCGTAAATCTGGCCGTAGCCCAAGGTCGACCCCAGTTCCGCGCCCGTAATTGTAAACACCGGCGCGGCGCCGGCCAAGTCCTTCTGTTGCACCGACTGGACGATCTGCAGCGGAGTTCGCCCGTTCGCGGCTTCACCCTGGATCTGGATTATGAACGAGCTGTTGTCGCTGTTAAGGTTGTAGGACCAGTTCACCGTTTGCGCGTCGGCGGAGGACGGGCTAAGACCATCGGGATAGTCGACCGAAAACCCATACGTGGAGCTGGTATAACGATGCACGGGTGGTAACGGTGGGCCGGAAGGGCCGAGCGGCGGCAGCGGGGGCGGCGGCGGCAGGCAGCGTACACCGCAGGGGGAGGCGCCATGGGACATCACGACCTGTGAAATGCCGGCCAGCCCCACCATCGCGATACCCAGCACCGCGACTACCGCTGCCCACGGCAAACCCCGCCCGACCTTGCGCGGCGTGGTTTCAAGGACGCTACCGGGAGTGGCACGCGGAAACGCGACAGGGACGCCACCCGACGCGGCCACGGGCGCCACCGATAGATCCGATCCACAGTGCCCACAGAAGCGCGCGCCGGCTTGATTGAGGATACCGCACCGCGGACAGGCGATTCCCGCTTCCACCGTGGCTTTCGTCGGTTCGACGACGGGCGATGGCGGTGGGGCAGAGACGGTAGGGGTGACCGGCAGCGGCGCGCCGCAGTGCCCGCAGAAACGCACGGCGCCCTCGTTTGCAAACCCACAGCGGGTACAGATGATCGACGGCATTTGCGGCGTCTCCTATCTTACTGCGCGACCGGCGCGGCCGGCGCCGATTTTTGGCGTGGCGCGGGTAGCGATACCGCAATTCGGACAAAACGCCATCCGGGGCACGAGAGCATGGCAATGAGAGCAGGGGAAATCGGGCCCGATCGGCACTTCGACCGCTTCGGTAAGCAGCATGTGATGGATGGCGATACGCACCCACACAAGCACCACGAGGGTCGCGGCCCCAAAGGCGGCGATACTCGATAAAGGGTCGGCGAGGAGCACCGCGGCCAGACCAAGCGCAATCCGCAGTACCAGGGTGCCTAGCAATATGGTCCCCAGGCCGACGAGCAGGCGATGATGGCGCAGCCGGCGAATCGGACCGCGCTGTAGCCAAAGAGCACCGGCGATCAACCCCGTAATCCCGGCATTGATGAAGGGAATGCACAATCCCCGCTGCAGAATGATCAGGACACTGTCGCCAATGGAGCTGCTGGAAGTCAGTCCCTCGCGTAGTGAGGGCAGAAGATTAACCAGCGTACCTGCCGCCGTGAAGCCCAACGCACCCGCCGCGCCGAAGGTAAACCCGTCGAGCGCCTCATCGTAGCGGCGGCGCGTGAACAGCGCCAGGGTTCCGGCCAGCATCAACACCTGCGCGGCCAGCGGCAGGACCACGCCTCCTTCGAGGATCCGGGAAAAGGACGCGCCGAACAGCGTATTTTGCACCAGGATTTGGGTCAGGTCAGGGCCGCTGAAGTAGGTCCAGACGGCTCCCAATACGGCGCCGAATGCCAGCGTAGCGCCTATTACCAGCACCGGCTCGTCTTCATACACCTCAACTTCGTATAGATACACCAGGTAGAGGAGCGGAACGGCCAGTGACGCAAAGGCGATCGATGGGCCCGTCCAGCGCAGTAGCCCGAGCAGTACCAACAGCACGGTGGTTACGGTGAGCGCCAACTGAAACGGCAGCATACGACGGTGCGGGATATGGGGGAATAGGGTGGTAATCACGCTTGGATAGATAATATGCTGGTCCGGATCGGCGGCATACGCCAGGTGGCGGTGGGGAGCGCCGCTAGATATTCCGGCCAGGCGCGCGCCACAGGCGCCACAGTAGGCGCCGGCCGGCACTTCTCGCTCGCAGATCGGGCACGTGGCAGTCGGAGCGGAAGAGGCGCGCGGCTCGTTCACTGCCCTCCTCCTCGCTGATAGGCTTCCAGGTCCCTGGCCAGATTCCAAACATCCGGCGTGCCCAATCCAGACGCCATATCATAGCCTGGCGTGGCGGGGTAGTAGAGATTACTGCCCATGGTCACGTCATGAAACGCCTGGAACGGCGTCGGGTGCGCCGCGATCCGGTAGAGGGCGGGGTTCATGAAACCGACGGGATGCAATTGCTTTCCCTGCAAATACTGGTTGATCAGAGCGGTGATTCCGGCCCAGATTGGGGCGGATTGGCTGGTGCCGCCGCCACCGGCCCATTGACTGGAGTTCCCAATCGGAATATATATGGACACCCCACTGGTCGGGTCGGCGTCCGCCGAGACATCGGGGATCGACCGCATGCCGCGCGGGTTATATAGCGGATCGAGGACTCCCGTCCCCTGTTGCCAGGCCGGGCGATTGTAATACAGGCTGACCCCACCGCCGGTGCCGTTCGTTTCCGCCGGTTGCTCCCAAACCGTCTCGTTGTACCAACCGTGGTTCGAACTGAGGCTGAGACGCGTGCCCCCGGTGGCCGTGACGCCGGGCGCGTCGGCGGGTAACGGTACCGCGAGGGTATCCGCGCTCGGCGCGGTACCGCGTGGAACTTGAGGCAAACACTGATAGGCGGCATTGTCTCCGGTTGAGACGAAGACACTTTCGCCCAGCGCGTCCGCATGGTCGTAGAGGTTCTTATAGGCGTCGGCGAGCGCCTGGCCCAGTGGCTTCTCGCACAGACCCCAGCTCTGACTAATCACCGCGCCGGGGTTCTCGCTCACCATCCGATTCTGAAAGTCCAACTGCGTCTGAAGGAACTGGGCGTCCGATGTTGCCTTCTTAATCTCCCCCTGGATATCGAAGTTGTAAATCACAAGCTTGGCCGCTGGAGCGATCGCGTGTACCACCTCGAGATCCATCTCGGTTTCGGCGCCTGGCTGCATGGTCGGACCAGCCTTGATCACGGGTTGCATCGGCGGCAGCCCGAGCTTAGCGGTAAACGTATCGAAGTCTGATTGGGCGAAACCGTCCAACTCGAAGAACACAACGGTCTGGCCCGCGCCGTCAAGACCAAGATTGCGCAATGGAGTGATATCGTACGCCCCAAGGAGATCGGTAGGCGTTAAGCCCCCGGGCGGAATAGCAAAGCGGGTGGGCTCGAAATCGCTGGAAATGCGGCTTATCGAGGTGACATAGGGGTGCAGCGCCGCCGGGAGCACCGGCGCCCGATCGGCGGCGTAAAATTTGAGGCCGGTCGGTGACCGATACCAACGAGTAGCCACCTGGAAAGCGATCTCGAACGCCCGCGCGGATCCAGTCGCGATCAGCCAGTCGTTGCCCCGATGCCAATCGGCGCTTATACCCATTCTCCGCAGAATCGTCCGCGCCCGGTCCACGGCGGCGGCAGTCGGCCCATACTGGGCAGCCAATCGCGCGGCGGTCAAGTAGTGGCCAAAGCGTGGCGAGGTGGGAGTGTACAGCGCGGTGAGATCCGCCGCCTCACGGGCCATGTTCGGATTATTCAGCACCAGCACGGTGGAGAGCGGCGTAGCCGGCGCGACGGGACCAAGGTCGGCGGCGGTGAAGCGCGCGGAGCCCAGGTACGGCACGGCCGAGGCGCGCGCCTGGTTGAGCGGGGAGTCACGTTGAAGAGGCAACGCCACGCCAACCACCACGGAGGAGGTCAGCGCCACTGCAAGGATCCGCATGGCAAGCGACGGGCGCATCACTGACTTCCTCCCCAGTGGATGGTTTTGGTCACGTCACCAGCGTGGGTGAAGAAGGGTTGATTGCTCTGCGCCGCGGTTTGCCCGACGAAATACACCGTGACGCCCGCGGCATCCGTAGCCGCCCAGGCCAACTCCGCCACGCTGATCGCCGCGCCGCCCTGGGGCGTGATCGTGTAACACACCGGCATTAAGGTCCCGGCGACCCCACCGAATGTAGCCGGCACGCTGCTCCCGCACTGCTGGGCGTCCGGGTACTGTCGCTGCAAATTGGTGAGCACGGTCTGGAGAACGGTCTGAGCATCAGTCTGCGCGGAAGAAAGGCCGGCAAAGATATCCAGCCCATTCGGTGCCGTGGAAGGATCCTGGAGTATTACCTCATTTTGGGATGGCTTCGTGGACTGGTTAATTACCTGCCACTCGGATGGAATGAATACCGAGAACGTGGTGCTCGCGAACGTCTGGCCTGGGCCGGGCGGTCCAGTAGGTTGTGGCGCGGGCGCGGTAGGCTGTGCCGCGAAGGTCGGCGGCGCCGCCGGCTGAGTTGGCTGCGGCGCGAAGGTCGGCGGTGCCGCCGGCTGTGTGGGTTGCCCGAGCGGCTGAGTCGGCTGGGCCGGAGAGGTCGGCTGCGAGGCCGGAGCGGTAGGCTGCGGCGCGAAGGTCGGCTGCACGGCCGGCGACGTGGGGAGCGCGGTCGGCACCGGAAGCGGGGGAGGGGTCGCGGCGGAGCGATGACTGGTAAGGATACCGATGGCCGCCACCAGTCCAAGGACACCGATTACGATGCCAATGAGCGAACCCAAGGGCAGCCGATGCACGGGCGCGTTCTGGTAGACCGCCCGGCGGACTGGGGCAGGCGCGGGGGGCGGCTCGGGAGTGGCTGGTGGTGGCGGACTGGCGGCCGGAATAGTCGGCTCGGGCGCGACGGGAGTCGGTGTCAACGGCGAACCGCAGGACTGGCAAAATTGCATGCCGTCCGGGTTCTCGGCGCCACAGTGGGAACAGGTGAGCGGCATCGGTCACACCTCCAAAACCGGGGCCGAACCGGCCCCGGCGCTACGATCGCGAGCGGATGCCGCGGCTGACCCAAGTACCTTGCCGCAAAGTGGGCAATAGCGAGCCGCCACTACCTGATGACGACAATTTGGGCATATACACTCGATAAAACCCAGGTCGAGCGCCTCTTCCCGTAGAGTCTCATGGAGCAGGTAGCGAATCACGACCAGCATCGTGGCTACCACTGCCGCCTGCCAGCCTAGGATCAGCATCTGCGAGAGTCCACGGTCCGAGAGTACCTGGCTAATCAGGATAAACCCTATATGCGCGGCCACCGCAAGGACGATAACCGCCGCGTCACGCGGGGTGAATCGGCTACGCCCGACCTGCCAGAGCGCGCAGGCGATCGCCCCGGTGGTGCTGCCGTGAAGGAGCGGCAGAAGCACGGCGAGCGTGAAGAGCGGATAGATCCAATTCCCGGGTGGAACCTGAGCGGGCAAGCTCGCCAGCACCGAGGAAAATCGCACCACCGTCTCGGCGATGCTGAATCCCAGCCCAGCCGCCACGCCGAACACCAGGCCGTCTACACGTTCGGGGAACGCGCGCCCACGCAGCAGGAGGGCGGGGATCGGCTTGAGTACCTCCTGCACCACCGGGACGAGCAGACCAAGCACCAGCAGGGCCTGAGTATCGTGCCCATAGATTGTTTGCAGCACCATTGTGCCGCTGAATGCCTTGACGACCAGCGTCACTATCACACCGAGAATTACGCCACCGCCAATGGTGAAACCGAGCACCGATCCCGGCTCGTCTCGATAGACCTGCGCCTCGTAGAGATACATCAAGTACAGCACCGGCAGCAGGAACGCGGCACAGAGGAGCGCGGCCGTGATCAGGCCGGCCAGATCGAGCAGGAACACGCAGCCGATTCCCGCGATCAAGGCCCAGCGAAATTCATGGATCTTATGGTGGCCAAGATGCGGAAACAGCGTGGTAATCACCCCTGGGTTGAAGACGTGCTCGCCGGGATGGGGGCCGAAATGGGCGAAACGGGATCCGCCCACGGCCTGGTGGCGCCCACACCAGGTGCAGAACGAGGCATCGGGCACATCTCTTGTGCAGTACGTACACCTCATGATCGTTCGCCCTTCATCTCACGCTCCTATTCCGCCGCTCACGTAGGTCTTCCGCTCGTCTGCCGTGAAGTCGCGCGTACTTCTTGTGGCCGCCAGTGCTTCCAGGGACCGCAAAGGGCCGCACACGTCGCAGCCATAGGCACGGACCATTCCGCCGAAGCCGGCCACCAGGATGGTTTGTTCGTCAGGACTGAACGCCACGGCCATAACGAAAAGAGGCTGTCCGGTCAGAGTGGCGAGGTTCCGCCAGGTGCCGACTTCCCACAGCCGCGCGGTGCCGTCCTCACTGCCGGTTAGCAGCCATTCGTTATCCGGACTGAACGCCACACTGGTAATCACCGTGATCACCTGATCGGCGGGTTCCCTGATGGCGGCGATCTGCCGCCAGGTGCTGGTGTCATAGACAATCGCCAGACTATCCTGTCCACCAGTGGCCAGATACCGGCCGTTCGGGCTGAATGCGGCGCTGTCAACGGCGTCGATATGCCCGCCAAGCGTGGCCACCAGCTTGCCGGTAGCGAGGGACCAGACGCCGGTCT
>JANWHO010000173.1 GCA_025450375.1 Chloroflexota bacterium | reverse complement strand
GGCCACCGCGAGGGGTGGCGCGGGGGCACCCGCCGTGCGGAGCCGGGCCGCGAGGGCGCGGGCCAACCGCTTGAGGTTGCAGGCGGCGGCTTTGAGGCGGTTCTCCAGGTGCCGTTTGCGGGCGCCCCGGTAGCGATGCCGCCGCAGCCCGTGGCGGCGGACCAACTCGGAGAGGGTGGCCTCAATGGCGGGGCGGGCGTGCATACGGAGGCGCGGCGATGGCAAGAGGATATTGTGGAAGCCCGCGGATCATCAACCGGATCGCGCCCGAGGAACAGCGGGCCGATGTCGTGTCGAGTTATTTGCTGGTCTGCTATTCCGCCAACTCGCTGCCGGTAATCGGGGTCGGTCTACTCTCACTGGCGGTCGGCGCGCCGAGCGCGCATGGAGTATTCGCGATCGCGATCGCCGCGCCGGCCTTGATAGCGTGCATCACCGGGCTGCGCTACGCACCACGAGCGGAACCGAGCCGATCCGGCACCTAAGGGTACGGGGAATCGGTCGATTCAATCCCGGATCGCGCGGTCTCTATCGAGTGGTAGGGCCCTCGGCCCTTGATCGCTAGAACACGGAACTCCAGAGAAACACGGCCAAACCTACGATAGCAAGAAGGATTATCACCACCACGATGGTCCACATTATTCATTCCTCCTCTATACTTGGGCCATGGAAGGTAAACTACGGGCCCTGGATCCACTATCGCATCGTCCATATCGGGGCGTATCAACCTTTCGACCTGCCGCCCGGCGGGACCGGGCTAGTACCAGTGCCCCCGCTGGCCGGTTCGAGTCAAAATCCTGCATCCTAGAGAGTGGAAAGAACGGGTCGCCGGGTACCGGCGATGAACAACGCCACCCGGAGGATTCGTGACCGAGACTACCGCCATTCCCCGCCACGTGCGATCCGACCTACACTTGCATTCCAGATTTTCCGATGGCCGCGCCGACGTGAAGACCATGGTCCTCACCGCTCAACGGATCGGCTTCGACATCGCGATCAGCGACCACTATTCCACCCACTTCGGCATGAAGGGCGACGAGACGCTCGGCCGCTACCTTGATGCCCTGGAGCAGTTTCCCGTCTACCGAGCCGTGGAACTGGATCTTGGGCAGGAGCAACCGATTACGGTGGAGCACCGGGCCCGGCTCGATTATTGCGTCGGCTCCATGCACATGGTGGTAGACGAGAACGGCGATCGGGTAAAGCCGGACGTGCAATCGCCCGCCTCCCTACGCCGCTACATGGAGTGCGCGGTGGCCCAGTTCGCCCGCGGTCTCCGCTCCGGCATCCCCGCCATGATCGGTCATCCCACCTACCTCCCCGATCTTCCGCGCGAGGGTCAGGACGCTCTCTGGACATCGGAGTTTCGGAAGGAGATCGTCGATGTAGCGGTGGAGACCGGGATCGCCCTGGAGATCAGCACCCGCTATAAGGCGCCCATGCCCGAGTTAGTCCGGGAACTGCTGGCCGCCGGCGCCCGCTTCGCGGTGGCCAGCGACGGCCATGGACCAGAGGCGATTGGCGCCATCGACTATCCACGCCGCCTGATCGCCGAACTGGGAATCCCCGACGATCGCTTCTTCCTCCCCGAACGGAGATTGGCCGCCAACCTCTAGGGAAGCCGTCTCAGTCGGAAATCTTGAGTACCCGAACTGGTACCAGGATCGATCCTCCAAATGGGGGGCAAAAAGGTGCCCGTAACGGGGGTGCTGACCTGTTGCGCCCTATTGTACGGTAGTAGCACTTCCCAAGTACGAGTGCACTCGTAGCCGGGAATGATCGAGAAAAGTGGCCACTTCGCCTGGCCCTCCGCCCACATTGAGGATCCTGACGCCACGGACGGCTGATTGTTCGCGCCCACTACCGGAGAATCACGATGAAGATGAGCACCAACACCCTCGCCGGCCTGGCCATTGTCGCCACGATCGCTGGAGGCGCCGCCACCGCTCAGGCCCATCCCGCGCAGGCCGTGGAGCACGCGGCCGCGCATCACACGAGTAGCGTCGCCCTCACCCGCCTGCATGACATGATCCACGCACCCAGCGCGGCGGCCAATCGAGGTTTCCGTCCGAATGACGGGGGCTCCCCATCCCACTAAGAATCCGCGTCCATTCCTATCATAGGGAGCAGAGCCGTTTCTCTGACTCTGCTTCCCATGACGGCACCCGGCTCTCCACCCTCGTCCAGTCCGCCTGAGATCAGATCGATCAAAGAGAGCACTGGCATGTCCCATCCCGCGGACCAGGCCGCCTCGAACACAGCGACGCCAAGCAGATCTTGGAGTTGGTGGAGATCCGGCAAGTACACCTGTTGACTGACCGTGGGGAGCGGCACACCGGTGCTTTCCCTTATGGCGGCGCCACAAGCAAACAGGCAGGTGCTGTATTCAAGCATCAACTGATCGCCCATGCGGGTAGCGTGGCGGCGCAGGAACACATGCGCCATCCCTTCCAGGGCGGGCGCCACGCGCGGACGATTGCCTAACACCAAGAAGATACGCAGGCTTGCCACGTAGAGTTCGGCGGCGCGGTCGAGGTGCTCCTGATCGCGTACCAGATGCGCCATGTGCAGGAATGTGTCACCGATGCCCGCTTGGTCGCCCAAGGCTTGCCAGATGGCGATCGCTTCGGCGAAGGCTGCCTCCGCTTCCGCGTACTGCCGCTGCCGAGTATGGACGACGCCGAGGTTTTGGAGGGTACGGGCAAGAACCGCTCGGTCGCCCTGGCGCCGCAAAAATACGAGGCTCTCGGTCAGTAATTCCATCGCGCCCACGTCGTCTTCAAGATCGTAGCGCAGAAGACCCAGGTTTCCTACCACGCGGGCGACTCCTGCCTCATCACCCAATTCACGGAAGAGAACCAGGCTGGCTTCCCAGAGCATGCCCGCGGCCCCATCATCCCCTTCCGTACGCGCCAGAATAGCGCAGCGATTGAGCGCGGTGGCACGTAGCGAGGCGGGCGCGGCGGGCGCGGCGTCAAGAGTCCGTGCGGTCCAGCGCCGCCCCTCGCTGACCAAGCCACGGGTGGTCCAATAGCGGCTGAGCGCGCTGGCTAGGCTGAGCGCGGCCGCCCCATCCCCATCCGGCTCCAACCCCCAGGCTAACCCGGCCCGGATATTGTCCAGATCGGCATCCAGGCGCCGCAGCAAGTCTGCCTGATCGCCGGTAGTCCAGCCGGCAATCGTCTCCTCGCAGTGCTGGGCGAACCAGGCAAGGTGCCGCCCGCGCGGCGCCGCCAGTTCGCCGCCTTCAGCGATCTTGAGTTGCCCATATTGCCGCACGGTCTCCAGCACGCCATACCGCGCGGAATCGCCTTCGACCCGCGGGGTCACCAGCGATTTGGCTACCAAACCGCCCAGGGTGTCCAGGATAAGATCCGGCGGTAGATCCGGATCGGCACAGATTCCCTCGGCGGCGGCGAGCGTCCAGCCGCCGGCGAACACGGTGAGCCTTTGTAGGAGGACACGCTCTTTCCCGCCCAGCAGCCCGTAGCTCCAATCCATGGCCGCCCGCAGCGTTTGCTGGCGGGGCAGCGCGACCCGGCTGCCGCCGACCAGCAGGCGGAAACGATCGTCGAGGCGCGCCGTCAGATCCGCCAACGAGAGGAAAGCCAGGCGGGCCGCCGCCAACTCGATGGCCAGCGGGATGCCATCCAGCCGCCGGCATATCTCCAGGACCAGCGGCGCCGTTTCCTCGTTGAGGACGAAGCCTGGGCGGCGGGCCCGGGCCCGCTCGACGAAAAGCCGGATCGCGTCGTACGCTTCCAGACTCCCCGGCTCGCGGGAGCGCCCTGGCTCCGGGAACGACAGCGGCGGCACGGTCCACACCACCTCGCCCGGCAGGCCGAGCGCTTCCCGGCTGGTCGCGAGCACGGTCACCCCGCTACAACTGGCCAGGAGTGAGGCGATCAACTGGGCCGCCGGGTCCAGCACATGCTCGCAGTTATCGATCACCAGTAACACACGGCGCGGTTCCAGAAAATCACGGATCACGCGGTCGAGGGGACAGGCGGGATCCTCATGGAGCCCCAGAGTGCCGGCCAGGGCGCCCGCGACCGGATCCGGCGCCAAAACCGCGTCGATAGAGGGGACGCTGGGCGCCAACCCGGCCAGCTCGCACAGCCACACGCCGTCCGGATAGGGGTCGAGCATCGATTCGGCGACCCTGATGGCGAGCCGGGTTTTCCCTGACCCACCCGGGCCGATCAGGGTCAGCAGGCGGGTTTCTCCGAGCGCGTGCCGGATGCTCTCCCGCGCTCCTTCCCGGCCAACAAAGGTACTGAGCGCCGCCGGGAGACGGGAACGGGGCGCCGGCCCGGACGGTGGCGCGGCTTGACGGGGGGCGCGCGCGTGGTGCTGTTCGCGCAGGCGCGCCGCGAGGGCGGCGGTCTCGGCACTCGGCTCCAGGCCAAGCTGCTCCTGAAGCGTGGCCCGCAGCTTTTCGTACAGGCGCAATGCCTCGCCCCGATCCCCCGCGGCGGCCAGGATAGTCATCTGCCGGATCGCGGCGTCCTCGTGCGCCGGGTCCACGACCAACACGGCGGCCAGAGCGGCGCGGGCCTCGGCCAGATCACCGCCCTCCCCGCACAGGCGGGCTTGGTGCAGCAGAAGGGAAATCCGCAAGGCCGCCAGTTCCTCGCGCCGATGTTCCGCCCAATCCTCGTAGAGATCGTCCGGCAAATAGTCGCCGCCATAGTGAGCGAGGGCGGCGCGGCAGGACTCGATCTCGTGGCCGGCGAGGGCCGCGGCGGCGGTCTCGGCGAACGCATCGGCATCCACCCAGAGCAGCGCGCGGTCGGCGAGGCCAACCACACTGCCGTCCGCCAAGAGCGCCGACGGACCCGAGGGGAGATCAAGCGCGCGGCGAACCACATGGGCCGCCACGCGCAACGCACCAGGCGCGGCGGTCGGATTCTCCTCGGGGAAGAGTTGGTCGATCATCTGATCGCGGGTCTGCCGATGACCGGGCACGCTCAGCAGAATCTTGAAGAGCGTTAGCCCCTTGCGGCGCGTCCAGACGCTATCCGGCAGGGTCACCCCGTCCCGCTCCACGGCGAAGCGGCCCAGGGTGGTGACGCGCCAGAGAGGAAGCGACGTCGCGCGGTCCGCCGTCGTCTCATGGTCCGCGGCGAGCGCCGCCTCGGGCCCTTTCGTGCCCAGATAGCGTGACTGGACGCGGCCATTCTCCGACCAGAGGGCGTACCAGTAGGGGCCGTGGCCGGGCCCCTCCAGGCAGCGGCGGCAGTTTGGCTTGTGGCAGCGCGTGTACTTGCTTCTATAGCGGACCGGAGATGGGTCGGGCGGAATGACCCCACCGTCCATCCCGTCGGCTGACGGCTCCGATGGCCCAGAGCGTGTACGTGCCGGCATGGCAGCCTCTCACTCTCGCCGCGCCACCCAGGAAAATCTTTCCAAGGAAGCGCCAATCTTTCCTTAGCCTACCACATTGGTTAAGAGACACCCATCTGGGCGATTGACAATTTGGAACTGAGCATGAGTGTAACGCCAGTGTAACGCCGATGGCGTAGAGTATGACTTACGAAGCGGACGTTAGCCCGCCAAGGTAGTGAGAGGCACAAAGAAATGAAGCTCCAGGGTTTGATCTTCAGCGGACACAAGTGGCTTGGGAACGGCGCCGTGAAGGGCGTGATGGTAGCGGTCGGGCTGGTCTGCATGGTGTTGGGCTCGGACGCTGGCTCACAGTGGGGCCCTAGCTGACTTTGACGAGGTCCGACAAGACCCCTGAAGCCATACGGCGCTCCCCTGAGGGGAGCGCCGTATGGCTTCCCTGCATTGACCGTCCCATCCGGAACGTAGTCCAGAAGCGAGGTGATCTCCCATGTTGATAATCCTTCCCGTGCTGCTGGGGATTGCCCTGGCCCTGGTCCGTGGTGGCTCGCTCCGCAATCTCGCCATGTTGCGGTTTCGGGGGGTTGGCGCGATCATGGCGTCGTTCCTTATCCAATTGGTAACCTATGTTCCCCCGATGCGTGACACCGCGCTGGTTCGTCAACACGGCGAAGCTATCTACATCGGGGTGCTGGCGCTGATGCTTCTCGGTGTGGCGCGTAACTGGCGCCTGGGACTGAGCGCAAGACTCATCTTTCTGGGCCTGACCATCAATACGGTGGTGGTCGTGGCCAATGGCGGGCATATGCCGGTCAATGCCGCCGCCCTGCGCGCGGCGGAGGGGCCAGCGGTAGTGCGTGTGATCGCCGCGCATCAAAAGTACCCGAGCCGCATGCTGGCCGATCGCTCCAGTGTTCTCCTCCCGTTCTCCGATATCCTCCCCATCTCGCTCCCCGTGGGCTTCGGCTTCGTGGGGAGTCTTGGCGATCTCTTCATTGCCTTCGGTGGCGCCACCCTTGCCTACAGCGCCGCGCGACGGCCGGGGCGCGGCGACGCGGACACTTCCGAACCAGGGATCCGCGGAGTTCGCGGCAGTCTCTCAGGCCGAGGGGATCAACCCGCCGCGGCGAGTCTTGGCGCCCCCGGCACGGCTGAGGTCGCGTAGCTGTCCACCTGGAAACGGGGAGTAACGAGGGCAGTGCACGTAGGCGACGAACTCGATAAAGCACTTCTTCGCCGCGCCGCTCGTCATCCTCTGGGAGAACGCTCCCGCCCAATGGCGAGGAAGCGAGAGCACCGGGATTGGGGCCCGCCTTATACTTTTGAGGGTGCTACCATGGTGTCATCGCCAGGGTTCCATTCAGGCAGTCGGGACGCTCAGAGCCCCTCGCAGAAGATCATGGTGCTGTTGGTAGCGTTTTGCCGCAGCAACTTCGCCTCGGCGTACTCGGGTGAGTCATAGAATTCGTGGATCCGTGCCATGGACGGGAACTCCAGGATCACCAGGCGTTTGGGCTGCCAGGTTCCTTCAACCGTCTCCGTGATCCCACCGCGGGTCAGGTACTTGCCGCCGAAGGCCGCGACCAGGGCCGGGGCCATCTCACGGTATCGCGCGTACATTTCCGGGTTGGTAACCTCGATCTCCACCAGGACATATGCTGCCATGACCAATCCTCCTTCTACGAACGACACGCCGGTAGTCACTCCTGTACTGTACCGTCCAGTGAATGGCGAGGTCGACCAGGGATGAAACCTACCGCTTTCAGGTTCGTTCCGGTCTCTTCGTAGTTGGTGCTGGAGAGAACATCGTCAGGCGGTTCAGGGTAGCAGGCCGATCAGCCTGCTCGGCAGATCACTTAGGCGAGTAGGTTCGCCTCCACGGGTTGAGGCGCGCTGGTCCGCGGAGCAAACCGCTCCCGTTGCCCGGCCAGGCCCAGCAGGGCGAGGGCGGCGAGCGCCATGACGATCGCGCCGTACTCGCGTGCCGTGGGCAGCACACCCCCACCATATACGGCGAGGAAACCGGCGGCTACCTACCAATCGGACCAGCGTCGGGCCGAGAGACCCATACAAGCCGGCGAGGGCCCAGGCTGCCACCAAGACCGGAGCCGCTAGCAGCAACGGCCGGCGTGTGACCACGGGCAGACCGAATCGCGGACGCAGGGAGGCCAGCGCGCCGGGCCGTGGTGCTGACGATTCGGGCATTAGCACAACGCCAAGCGCCTGTAG
>JANWHO010000172.1 GCA_025450375.1 Chloroflexota bacterium | reverse complement strand
GATCGGGCGTCGGCCTGCGCGGCCATCGAGATGATCGTCGAGCAAGGCGAGGCGCCGACCTCGGCCCATCCCGATGCGCATTTCGTGGTCTTCGATACGGTTCGCCGGCAGTATGCCGAGGCGCTGGCCGAGGCCCAGCGGAGCGGTATCCCCTTTGAGCCGGTGCGCCCGGTGACCGCGAATCCGATGACCCGTTTCTTTGGCGATACCTCCGGCGGCACGATCATCACCGATCCACTCACCCACGAGGTCGCCGATCTCTTCAACATCACCTACGACACCATGCTGCTAATGCTGCTGCGCTTCTTCGCGCACACGGACGAAACCGAGGCCGAACTCGAACATCTCTCTCGCGCTACCCTGCGCATCATGACTACCGTCATCCGTCCGTTGGGCGATGGGTTGGCCCAGATGCCGATTGGCGGGGCCGAGCATCCAGGGAAGACGGCCGGCCCCGGCTTCGGCTACAACCGAGACGTGAATCTCCTGCCGCATAAGCGGTCGGCCTGGGTATTCTTCGGCGAGCGGCTGGCGGAGTTGGCGGAGATTGCCACCAAGTTGCGCCTGGAGCCGGGCGTGCCTGCCCAGCTAGAGGAAGCGGCCGCCGCGCTGCAAGATCTGGCGGGCCAATTCGCGCCCAGCAACGGCATCCATAGCGGCGCCACCCAGGTCGCGGAACTCCAGAACGTCGAGGCGAGTCTGGGTTGCTCAATCCAGTGCATCCCTAACGGGCCGTATGTGGTGACCAAGGTCGAGCACCTCCAGAACTCCAAGGGGGAGCCGATCCCGGCCCGGCCACAAATGGCGCTCTGCCGGTGCGGCGGTTCGCGGAACAAACCGTTCTGCGACGGCACTCACGCGAGCATCGGCTTCACCAGCCACAAGGATCCCGACCGGGTACCAGACCGGCGTGACACCTATGTTGGCCGGGAGGTGACGGTGTTCGATAATCGGGGGATCTGCGCCCACGCCGGCTTCTGCACGGACAACCTGGCGGCGGTCTTTCATGTGGGCCAGGAGCCATTTGTCGATCCGGACGGCTCGGCGCGGGAGGCGATCATCGCGGCGGTGAAGAACTGTCCCTCCGGCGCCCTCAGCTTCGCGATCGACGGCATCGAACGCCGCGACGAGGTCGATCAGGAGCGCGAGCCGGCGATCACGGTCTCCAAGGATGGCCCGTATCGGATCACTGGCGGGATTCCCCTCCTCGACGAGCAAGGGAATGCTGCCCAGCGCGCCCAGGGCTCCTCGCGTGAGCATTACAGCCTGTGCCGCTGTGGCAAATCGAAGAACAAGCCGTTCTGCAGCGGCATGCACTGGTACGTTGACTTCCATGATGAGAAAAACTGATTGAGGATTGATTTTGACGCTTCAGGGATATACATTGTAATTACATAGGATCCTGAGCACGGAGGAATCCACACATGTCGAACGCGGTACGTACGCATCTGATTCAAATCGGCAATTCGCAAGGGATACGCATCCCGAAGGCCCTTATTGAACAGGCCCATTTGAGTGGAGACGTGGAGATCGTGGTCCAGGAGAGCCAGTTGGTGGTACGGGCGGTGTCCCGGCCACGAGCCGGGTGGGCCGCCGCGTTCCAGCGCATGGCGGCGGCAGGCGACGATGCCCTTCTCGATGAAGAATTCTTGGTTGCCTCGGACTGGGATGAGACCGAGTGGCAATGGTAGTCAGCCGCTTCGCGGTGTACCTTGTGACGCTGGATCCGACCAGCGGGGCCGAGATACGGAAGGCTAGGCCGTGCTTGGTGATCTCTCCTGATGAGATGAACGCGACGATCCAAACGATCATCGTGGCGCCCATGACCACCCACAGCCACCCCTATCCCACACGGGTTCCCTGCTTCTTTGACGGCAAGCAGGGACTTATCATCCTGGACCAGATGCGGTCCGTGGACAAGCGGAGGCTGTTGCGTAAGCTCGGCATCATCGACGATGCTACTCGCCGGGAGGTGCTGGAGACCCTATCCGAGTTGTTCGCTCCTTGACTCGCCACACCGCTCGATAGCACTAAGCCGATCCGCGCTCAAGGGCGCTCGGCTCGCTCGGCTCTATGACGGCCTCACCCTCGATCCCAATCTCTTCACCGGGGCCGGAATGGAATACGCCGACTGAGATCGATCCGGCTGGTCCCTGCCATTCGCTTGTAGGCTGAGAATCGATTCGGCGGTCCGTACCCAGCGGGCCTCGCTCTCCGCTACCATAGGTGAGGCGCCCGCAGGATCGTCGCGGGCCAGAACCGATACTTTTATGGTTGGGAGCGCGTCGCATGTCCGATTCCCCCTCTTCCCCGCGTACGGTGCTGCTGCTGGGGAGCGGCGCCCTGAAGATCGGTGAGGCCGGCGAGTTTGATTATTCCGGCTCGCAAGCGGTCAAGGCCCTGAAGGAAGAGGGCATCCGGGTGGTGCTGGTCAATCCCAATATCGCCACCGTGCAGACCAGCGCCGGGTTCGCGGATCGGGTCTACTTTGTCCCCGTCGATCCCTATTTCGTGGAACGAGTGATAGAACGCGAGCACCCCGACGCCATTATGCTCGCTTTCGGTGGCCAGACCGCCCTCAATTGCGGCCTTGCCCTGGCTGAACGCGGCGTATTGGCCCACCATACCATTCAGGTGCTGGGAACCCCAATCGAGACCATTCGCGATACCGAGGATCGCGATCGTTTCATCCAGCGCCTGAACGAAATCGACGTTCCTACCCCTCGGAGCAAGGTAGCCCATACGGTCGATGAGGCCCTTGAGGTCGCGGCGTCGATCGGCTATCCGGTCATTCTCCGGGCCGCCTTTGCCCTGGGCGGCGAAGGCTCGGGGCGCGCCGGGACCGCCGAGGAGTTGCGTACCCTATCCGCGGTGGCTTTCGCCCGTCTGCCGCGTGGGGAGACCGGCCCCGGCGACCGGATGATTCACCGCCAGGTGTTGATCGAGGAGTATCTGGCCGGCTGGAAAGAACTGGAATACGAGGTGGTGCGCGACCGGGCCGACAATTGCATCGTGGTCTGCAACATGGAGAACGTGGACCCCATGGGGATTCACACCGGCGAGAGTATCGTCGTCGCGCCCTCGCAAACCCTCACCAACGATGAGTATCACCTGCTCCGCCTGACCGCGATCCGGACCATTCGCCATCTGGGGGTGGTAGGCGAGTGCAACATCCAGTTCGCTCTCGATCCGAACCCGCCCGAGGGCGCCGGGATCCGCTTCCGCGTCATTGAGGTGAACGCCCGCCTCTCGCGCAGTTCGGCCCTGGCCAGCAAGGCCACCGGCTATCCCCTGGCCTGGGTGGCCGCCAAGCTGGCCCTCGGTCATACCCTGCCCGAGCTTCCCAATTCGGTCACCCGGACCACCAGCGCCTGCTTCGAGCCGGCGCTCGATTACGTCGTGGTGAAGTACCCGCGCTGGGACCTGGATAAGTTTCGCCGGGTTGACCCCACTCTGGGCAGCGCCATGAAGAGCGTGGGTGAGGTGATGGCGATCGGTCGCTGCTTCGAGGAGGCCCTGCAAAAGGCGGTGCGGATGCTCGGTTTCGGGATGGAAGGGCTCCTGCCATCCGAGCAGGACGTGAGCGAAGCTGGCGAGGAGGACGATGAGGGCTTCCTTACCCCAACTCCCCGCCGCCTGCATGATCTGGCGTGGGCACTCTCGCGTGGGGTTCCGATGGAGCGGATTACCGCCGCCACCGGCATCGACCGCTGGTTCGTGGAGTGCGTCGCCAACGTGCTTCGCCGCGAGCAGGCGGTGCGGGATCTGGCGCTCCGGCTTCCTCCCGATCTGAAGGACGGCGCGTCCGAGGGTGACGACGCCTGGCGGCGTCTCATCTGGGAGACGAAGGAATTGGGGATTTCCGATACCCGGCTGGGTCAGTTGCTGGCCGTATCCGAGGACGCCGTGCGCGCCTGGCGGCTCCGCCTCGGCGTGGCGCCGGTGGAGCGCCAGATTGACACCCTGGCCGCCGAGTACCCCGCCGTCACCAACTACCTCTATACCACCTACCAGGGCGCCCGTGGGGGCGCCGGCAGCGCCCGCACCCATGCCGCTGGGGACCACCGCCAGACGGCGCTGATCCTGGGCTCGGGCCCCTACCGGATCGGTTCCAGCGTGGAGTTCGATTGGTGTACGGTCAGCGCCACGCGCGCCTTGCGGGCCGCCGGCTGGCGCACCGTGATGCTCAATCACAATCCGGAGACCGTCTCCACCGATTACGATGAATGCGACGCCCTCTTCTTCGAGGAGATCTCGTTCGAACGAGTGCTCGACATTTGTGAGACCGAGCGGCCGCAGGCGGTGATCCTGTCGGTGGGTGGGCAGACCGCGAACAATCTGGCCATCCGCCTCCACCGGGCGGGGCTGCCGATTTTGGGGACCAGTCCGGTGGATATCGACCGGGCCGAGGATCGCTTCAAGTTCTCCGCTTTACTGGACGCCCTGGGGGTCGATCAACCGCTCTGGGCGGAACTGTCCACTCCCGAGGAAGCGGAGCGGTTCGCCGAAACCGCCGGCTATCCCGTCCTGGTCCGGCCATCCTACGTCCTCTCCGGCAGCGCCATGAACGTAGCCTACGACAGCGAGCACCTGCATCGCTTCTTGCATCTGGCCAGCGTCTCCAATGAACATAAAGTGGTGATCAGCAAATTCATCGACCATGCGCGAGAGATCGAGATCGACGCCGTGGCCCGCGAGGGAAATCTGGTCATTTACGCGCTCTCCGAGCATGTGGAGAATGCCGGGGTCCATTCCGGCGACGCCACGGTGATGGTCCCGCCGCAGCGCCTCTATCTGGAAACGGTGCGGCAGGTGAAATCGGTCACCAAGCGGATCGCCGCCGCGTTGCATATCACGGGGCCGTTTAACATTCAGTTCCTGGCGCGCGACAACCATTTGCAAGTAATTGAGTGCAATCTCCGGGCCAGCCGCAGCTTCCCTCTGGTTTCCAAGGTGACCGGACACGACTTCATCGCCATCGCCATCCGATCAATGCTGGGCGAGGACGTGCTGGCGGCGCGCGGCGGCGTCCATTTCCAGACCGTGGATCTGGACCACGTCGCGGTGAAGGCGCCCCAGTTTTCCTTCGCGCGCCTCAAGGGCGCCGACCCCATCGTGAGGGTGGAGATGGCCAGCACCGGGGAGGTGGCGACCTTTGGCCGCGATCTGCGCGAAGCCTATCTGAAGTCGGTGCTGGCGGTGGGGATGAAGCTGCCGAAGCGCCGCGCCCCCGAGGGAGACGGCGGCGGGCGCTACGCGGGGGCACGGGTGTTCCTCAGCCTGGGCGGCGAGAAGAATAAGTGGGACTTCCTGGCCTCCGCCCGCTCCTTGCACGGCCTGGGGCTGGAAATCCTGGCCACTCGCCTGACCAGCGCCTTCCTGACCGCGAACAACGTCCCGAATCAACGGGTCTACAAAATCCATGAGGTCGCGGGATCGGGTAGTCATGGGGCGCCGCGCCTCAGCATCCTTGACCTCTTGACCAGGAGCGAGATCGATCTGTTGGTCAACATTACCGATGAGTACGCCACCGAGCAGTTCAATGACGACTACACGATTCGGCGCGCCGCCGTGGATTTTAACGTGCCCCTGCTGACCAATCTGCAAGCGGCACGCCTGTTCGTGCAGGCCCTCTCCCGCTACGGCCTGGAGGATCTGCCCGTGTTGCCGTGGGATGCGTATGTCTCATGACTCATTGCTGGTCATCCTT